>NZ_JADDYG010000446.1:0-2011 GCF_015163535.1 Vibrio sp. OPT46
TCTCTCTATGAGTTAGGTAAGCAATGGCTGAACCTCAAGAAAGAACAAGGTTTGAACAATATTCAGATTGCCACCGAGAAAGGCTATGACAAAAACTTGGTCTCAGCTGGTATAAAAGCGGCAGAGCTACCAAAATGGCTAATAGATGTCATTCCTAGTGTTCCTGATCTAGGAAGACCTTCTATAATTGAATTAGACAAGAAAATAACTAGCCTTTCTGATAAAGAAAAATCAGGCTTTGAAAATTTCTGTTCATCTTTATTAGAAGAGACAGAAAACCTAAGGCTTACAGCATTAAGCGCTAAACACGCCAACGCTCAAATCGTAAAAAAGATTCTGTCATACACCTATGCCGAACAAGATGAGAGTCAAAGGCAAGATGCCTCGACAAGACCAAAGAAACTGAAGAAGAAACTTGATAACGGCTCTGAAGTTCACGTAAAACATGACTCCTTGAAAGGTGAGTTCAGTTTCACAGTTAAAAATATCAGCGATGCGCAAAAGCAGCAGCTTGACCAGCTTTTAGGAGACTGGGGATTATCCATATAGTCTAGTGTTTATCTACAATGCTTAAGAAATAGGCATTTAACTATTTATAGTGTCATTCTCTTTGAACTAAGCTGTAAACCTATATATAATACGCTTCGGAGTTAAATTGCCCCCAAGCGTTTATCTCTGTTCCCCTCCTCCGCTTCTGCGCAGGAGGGGTTTTCATTTTTAAACCAATCAAAAAGTCTATTATTTGTATCCAAGACTTTTAAGCAAGGTTGGGTCATCGTAATCTTGTATGAGTTTCTCGTATTTTTGCTCATTCTCTGAATCATCGTTCAAGCGCCACACGATAGTACCTCTGATATATATCATCATAATTATTTCCCCTAGTTGGCGATAAGCAGCTATATCCCACAAAAGTTTGTGACACTGGACAAACAAATTGTCAAACTTTTGCCTAAATAGGTAATTGTAAATGTATGACAAATCCTGGATGTCCTTCTCCTTGATTCGGTCATACAGTTTGCTTTCAACCAAAGCTTGATGTTTATAGATTGTCGCACGACAGAAATTGTAACTACTTTTCTCTGAATCAAGAGCGGTATCTAAATTCTTGATCTTATCCACATTGCTTCGTTCTTTATTTATCGTAAATAAAATATTATTAGCCAATGTGTAATACTCTTGCCTTCGAGCTTTTTTCTCAAGGCGAACAAGTGCTTTAAACCTATCATCACTGTCTTTCTCTTCAGCAAGAATCACTTCGGAAGCAATATATGCAACAGACTTTTTCCTAAACTCATTTTTCTTAGATTTTGCCAATTTAACTGCGGCATCTAAATCTGTGTGCTCTAATAAATGCAATTGCTCAAGGTAAGCATCATTCAATGTAATCTTATCCGTTTCGGGACAGAGACTCATACACATGTCAAGGTACTTTTGCGCTTCAGTATAACTAGCCCTAATTCGGTATGAGGAAGCAACCGTCAGATAATATTTGTACAGAGAGTCCGGATCTATTTTTTTAATGGTGTCATGTAAAAGATCAAACGCGGATATAGTCTCTGCAAAACGACTAGATTTTCTTAGTATGTAGATATAGGAACTACAATACTGCCGTAACTTTGTTAGCCTTCTTTCGTTCATCACATTGCACTGACCTAGTTCGTTGTTAGTCTTGATACTTTCCAAACAAGAATCAATCGAGTTTAGTAACAAAGTTCCAGTATTATCTTCTTCCGTGCTGTAACCCTTTTGGTAAACTTTACGATTTAGTGAACTAAGCTTTACTCCGTTCTTGGTTTTAATAATAGTCACATTTAAGTAAGCGTTTGAGATTTCGTAAACTTGATCTTTGGGTATTCGACTAAGAACGTAATCTTTTATTATTGGATTGATTTTGATAAGTTTTGTCGATGAGTCTATCTTTATTGAAGTAGCCAATTCAAATTTGACTAATTCCTGAACATGCTTGGGGCTCAGTTCACGGCCCATAGGGTCTGCTTTGAGGTTTGTAAGA
>NZ_JADDYG010000446.1:2067-2917 GCF_015163535.1 Vibrio sp. OPT46
GTTTCTCCATTTTTCAAAATGGATAGGATTTTAAGCATTTTTAAGGTCAATTTTTTAGTTGCATCAGTAAACAAAAGTTCTAGTAGACTTAGCGTCGTAGAAGGAATATGTCCTTGGTAAAAATCGTCATCGAATATATCGTCTGTATCTAATACTTCATCTACTGAACTGTTATCGATCAAATCCATGACCTGCTCTAGTTTATCAACTACCCCCTCAGATCTCTCATGAATAAGAGCTAATTGCGATTGAGTATGTTCCGATAGATCAATTCTTTCATTAAGAATTAGCTCGGTTTCATGTAGCGTTAAAGCCTCTAACTCTACATGAAACCTTCTAAACTGTTTAACGGTTACCCTAGACGAGAAAATAAAGAATATGTTTTTACAAAATGGAGGAAGTGATTCTGGTAAAGAGGCTAAATAATTTAAAGCCTCTGAATTCATACTACTTTTGATGTTATCGAATATAAGGAAATATACTTCCTCTTGTGCCTTAGCGATACAAAGTAAAATAAGCTGCGCAAGAGTCTGGTACGTGTCTGTTTTTATTTGGCTTTCAATTTGAGCCTTAGTCAGCGCCTCTGAACAGTCTATACGTAAGTATTTTGACCTATACTGAGCAGATTCATGTTTGAAAGAAGAAATGAAATCGTAAACGCCATAACCCAAAGGTGCAAGTATTGACAATGCGTTGCATTTATTTAAATGTTCTATTGCATCAAAATACGTTTTGTTTCTTACTTTAGGGTGATATCCCCTGTTTTCTATGTCATAAAAATTGAGCTCTTCAACAGCTTGGCGATCTAATTCATGTTGAATATTTCTTTTTTTTTTAAGTAAGTACCATC
>NZ_JADDYG010000446.1:3012-5704 GCF_015163535.1 Vibrio sp. OPT46
GCGCACGTGTAATAGCATCATTCAACTCTTTAATAAGTTCAGAGTTAGATACCTGAATTTTAGCTTCATCCGATTCGTAGAAACACCAAAGAATTTCGTAATCGAGTGCAGGGTTTGTGACAACTTTTGCTAAAGAGCGTTTAAAGCTGTCTTCCCATCCCCCATATGCCAATATAACTACGAGATCATCCTTCACTAAGTTTTGTAACGAAATTTCAAGGCGTTCACGGATTACCTGTAATTGGTTAACGGTATGCATGGTGTCTTGATCCCATTTTCCGTGTAGGTGAAACACATTAATCAAGTCATTCACATCGGTTTGGAAGTGGGTATCATTAACAAGGCTATATGAATTGCAATCTATACCTTGATTTTTGAGTTCAACCTCTAGCAAAGTATCAAAATTTGTAGTTACGATGTTAGTTATTTTAATTCCTTTATTTTTTACAACCTTAACAAAATCAGTCACAGCTTTAGGTATTTTGTGTAACCCATCTTTATCTAAATTACTATTTATGACTTCAGCAATTATTTCATTTACCGCATTTTGACCATATGTACTGGATACGACATCAAATGCAGCTTGATATCTCTCTTGTGGTGCGCAACCGCTTATCTTTTCTCTTAGGTAATCTAAATCATCTGGGTCGTCTCGCCCTATGTACTCTTCAACGAATCTAATAATACCTTCAACGTTAGGTATCCCAGCTCCAGTATTATCTTCTTGGGTAAAGGCAGAACCAACTACAAACGTAACCCCACCTTTATGTTTTCTCAGGCGTCTTGTTAAAGCTTCATTTGGAAATGTTTTTAAATACATAGTTGTTTTACAGCTCACTTTCAGGGTCATCTATGTACAGCACAGACTTTTAATCAGAATTCTAATATATGAAAGTGTGCACTGTTCTATTATGTAAACTAGATTACATTAATAAGAACATCTATGCACAGCAAAAGATGGATATTGAGATTTGAGAACGATTTTCTTTGGATAGGACTATTATGTTGCTCCTTAAAAAGGCTAACTTAAGCCACTAGGTTCTTTGTTGAATTCCGGCTTCTTAATTAAGAGCTTTGTACGGACTTAGTAATTGAGAATAGAATATATTCAGAAGCCATCAGATTCTGCTGTACATCCACAGCTAGAACAGAAAATTAGACAGATTTTGAAAGTCTATTGGTCCTAACAAAGAATATACAATGTATATTTCTACACTTGCCTATTACCGTGAATATACAATGTATATTTCTGATGACTTTGGCCCTAATCTCCCTACCAAGTGAAAATATACATTGTATATCACCCTCCAGAGCTTTGATGTCACTTAAGCGAATTGATTAACTTAATTAAACTATCTGCGTCAGAGGTGTACAGCGATACCAGCTCCTTTTTACTTAGGTTAGTTAGTATCTTGGCTATCAAATCCTGGTTAGTATTGGTTACTAGGTTCTGAACCTTAAACTCTGAATACCCCATAACCATCGCAACATACAAGTGCCTGTTTTCCTTAAACCACTTCCAATAGGCAGACTTAGAGAAGCCTTCATCTACAAGTCGATCTGGAGCACTAGGCAATCCTAGTTCGGCGTTAACCTCTTTTATGGTTTCCAATTCCACCAGCTTGTTGACAAATAGCTTTAGTTCATCGTAATCATCACAGTAGTTGAATGCATTATCCAACATGAATGCCTGTTTCGGCTTTGATTTCTGCCACAGTTTTATTGTGCTTTCACTCTGTTTAAACACTTGGGCTAAGAGAGATAAATCGTTTTTATAGTCATAAGTAAACATAATTGTTTTATAGATTTAATAGTGATTCGAGTAAGGGTTTTGGCGTTACATTTCTTGTAGAACGTTTAGTTACTTTTGTCGTATGCATATTACTATCGACTCGATCAGGAGAAATTGTAACATTCGTATTTACTGGCATTGTACATAAATCCGTTGATAGAGATAGACGCTGTTCGAGTGAAAACTTTGATATTGTTTCACGAAGAGAAAATCTCTTTATATCTTCAATTTGAGCTTTAAACCACTCGAGGGTGATAAGAGCCTCAGATAGGTTTGACTCATATTCTCCCAACCGAGTTAAGTAGTTTTCTACGCTTGGGTTAAATGAAGATAGAAAATCTTGTTTGTCTAAGTTAATCACATTTGAGGCTGGTGTTTCGATATTACTTAGTCGCTGGTATAGAGCTGCATTCAGATTTCTCAATTCAGTTTTTAGACAAAGATATTCCTCTGAACTTTTATACTTAAAAACATCGTCAAATTTCAAGTTAGATAGGTCTTTAGATACCTTAGCGATTTTTGAAACAGTTTCACTATCAATACTATTAATGGCATTTGAATACACTCCTTTAAGTGCCCAGTTCATCGCAATAGATTGCTCTAGTACTGAAACAACTGAGTTTAGCTGTTCGATTGTAAAGTGTGTAATTTCCTTCTTAATAGATGGCTTAGCATTCAGTTCTGTTAGTTGGTTAGTAGAGAGAGAACTTTTGTAGAACTCTTCAATCGATTTGAACGAGTCTGAGCTTAATAAAGACCAGCACTTTAATGTTCGATGAATCTGAGGCTGATTATCGGTCAAGAATAGTGTGGGATTGTTTAGCTTGACAGTTGATTCACCAAATCGAGCCAGGTATTTCTTCAATCTATCACAGTGATTCCTTAATCTACTCTCACAGC
>NZ_JADDYG010000447.1:0-338 GCF_015163535.1 Vibrio sp. OPT46
GTTTATAACAAAGTTCGTTACCTTGATGAAAAAGACCGAAAGGTTGGAAAAGTAAACCAAACCTTTAGCGTACAGCGTGAAGGCGTGGTTCTAACAGTTGAAAGCCCGCTGGACTTCCAAAATTACTTATCTGATGGTGTTCTTGATGTCACCTTTACTACATTGAGTGCGGTCAAAGCCAAAACGTTAGAGTGTTGGGTTCGTGAAGAATACAACTCTCTAGATGCGCCACCAACTAATGAGCAACCAACTTCTGGTGTTATCAACGTATCGCAAGAACCTTACAGTTGTAGTGTCAATGTTGGGCAAAACATGACCAAAGCACCTGTTACTTTGAT
>NZ_JADDYG010000448.1:0-2123 GCF_015163535.1 Vibrio sp. OPT46
GCAACTATCTTAATGCGTGAGTTCGTAGCGTATACTAGCAAGGGTAAAAACCCTTCGATTGATATCACCCCAAAAGGGATTGAATTGTATAAGGCACTACCTGATTCATATAAAAGCCCTGGTACTACTGCCAAATGGGAACTCAAACTTTCTGACATGAGTAAACTCCCTCAACGAGAAGCAGAAGCAGCGTCTCTGGAATTTATAAACACTCAAATTGAAAATACTGAAAAGCTAATAGGTTTCCTGAATAAAAACCTGTTTGATAAAACACCAAGAGACGGTGTGAATCCTAACATGCCACTTTCAAACCAAACCAAAGATAAACTTCAGAAGCGTTGTAAAGGGCTCGGACTACCAATGCCCAGACAGGCCTTAGCAAGTGAGGCTAAAGCGAGGCAATGGCTACGAGAGCACCCTTGGTTGGTAACTGACGCTATGCGAAGAAAGATTTCACAAATATGCTCTTTCAAAAAGATCCAGCCGCCAGCGCTTAAAATGACTGACTTTGGTAAAGCTCTAGAATTTATAAAAGTTCACGAAGATGATGTCCCAAGTACTCCATCTAAAAAGTTTCTTGATTACGCAAAACAGTTGGAATCGAAGACTGGCCTGAAAATTCCTTCTCAAGCGATTAGTAACGCCAAATTACTATCTAAATATGTAGAAGAGGCAAAACGTATTAAGAAACCAAGTAAAAAGACTATTGCTGCTATTAACGAGCTGGCTAAAAAGCTAAACGTTAGGGTTCCTGCTAGTGAATTAGAAAATGACGAAAGAGCAAAAAACATACTTAGCCGTATGAAAGCAATGATTGCTACAGCATCAAAATAAGGGGTTCAAGTAGATATGATGAATGATATTCTCAAAAGGTATAATATTCTCGAAAAGTATAAACAGGCGTTCCTAACTTCTGACTTTTATAATGACCAAAAAGTTTTAGCACCGGATGATTTAGTCCCGATGATAAGAGGGTTTCTCCATGCTAATGGGGAAGATTTATTAGTGGACAATCACACTAATATCTCTGCGTTCGCCAAGTCAGTCTTTGCGGAGACCAACCAGGAAAAGTTCGAAAGCTTCTTAACCGAACTAAAGTTACTTGTAGACGAGCTTAATTTAGACTTTAGAGGTTCTGCCGACATACCTAACTATGACAATCTCTCTATTACGCTTAGCTTCGACACAGCAAGCGAAGACCAGATTGATAGATTGATCCGTTTCGTCAGAAATAACCTCACGAATAATTTCCGAGCATCAGGCCAATACCCTTTAGCTGTATGGAAAGCTTTCATTATCTCCTCAGATTGCTGGTCGGTAGAGTTCCGATTCTCACCGAGATGGGAATTTAAAGAAGATATCCAAGGATAGAAGATTTAGAGTTAATGGTGTTAAATGCTGGAGGACATTATCAGTATTGGCAAATCAACTAACTAGGAAGATCTATGCACAAGGTGACTACGATATTAAAAACAAACATTGGGAACGTGGAAGGTTACTTAGATGAGAGCGGTAGCCTGTTTATTCTGAACCCGCCTAAGATTGAAAATCGCAAGCTTGCTCACTTCCTCCCAACACCTTCACAACGTTCAAAAGATGATGTGGAACAAAACCCGAATAACTACCTAAAGGTCGAGGAACCGAGTGAGTTCGAAGGGGTTTGGGAAGTGAGTGGACCAAATGTAGGAAAAGGGGATGCGTTCACACCTTATCCTTTTATGTTTAAGAGAGTAAGCCCCCCATCTGAAGGTAGTTAATACGGCACAACTATATTTTGGGTGGTTTCTTAATTGTCAAGATAAATATTTTTAGGTGCGGTTATTTCTAAATCGAATTAACAAACCGTAATTTGGACTTATAGACAGGGTCTTATTCAGTTAGTTAGTGTTCACTGACTGATATTTTGAATTTTGCTATTTATCCACAAATGATCCTCGAACTGCACCTTGATAAACTTTTTTTATCGCACTATCTTGATACCCGTGAGCTCAAGTAGTTCAGTGCATGGAAGCAAATAGTAGCTGTAGCAAATAGTAGCTGTGCTTAGTTTCTTTCGTGATATTAAACTGGAGCTCAAAATCACTTAAACCCCACCATAGGCAGGGTTTAAGAGAGAAGCCAAA
>NZ_JADDYG010000449.1:0-323 GCF_015163535.1 Vibrio sp. OPT46
GATGAGAAAAACTATCAAACTGAAAAACTGGATGGTCGACTGCATCACTACACTTACGAGCACCTTCATCATTACATCAATAAAACCACTGGCTACCTCAAGGCCTGGACGGATGAACGTGAAGGTAAAAAGAAATCCGGCTTAACCACTGCAATTGTTCACGCTCTTGCTAGCTTTTTGAAGATGTATGTTCTCAAACGAGGCTTCCTTGATGGCAAACATGGTTTCATTCTAGCTTGGCTAAGCATGCACTCTACTTTTGTAAAATATATCGATCTCTACTTACGTGAACAGGCAAAAAAATCATGAAAACGACTTTAATT
>NZ_JADDYG010000045.1:0-673 GCF_015163535.1 Vibrio sp. OPT46
ACAGAGATAATCCATTTAATGAGTGATGGCCAATTTGAGATTTTCATGAGCTGTACCTGAAGGATAATTACACAGTATAAATACCACATTAACACACGTGCGAGTCGAAATAAATCGAATTTATAAAGATTATGGAATATAGTAAATATGTCATTTGCGGATAAATAACAGGGTCTAAGATTATGGTTTATAGCTATATCATTACCCGAGATAGAGAGCGTATTGTAGACAACCTAATGGAACACGGTGAGTTTTCTAATGGTTCAATTAAAGGTAAAGAGTTAAGCCTTGATCATCCATTAGCAAATGAGATGGTAGATACCTTAAAACTAGTGCCTCAAGGCATGGCCAATACCTATTACACCCTTCACCATTTGAAACAGCAAGATTGGGATGTGACTCATGAAAATGGTTATGAGAACTCTCTCATTGCGAGCTTTAGTTTAAATGGAAACCTAAGTTCACTTTTAGATAAAGTCAAAAGTGGAGAGGGGTTTAAGGTAGAAACGAATACCTTCCAGGAGTTCATTGAATCGAATCAAGGTATCGATTTTATCGTAGATTTTCAGAATACAATCACTCAGTCTGATTGTTGGACACCCCAAGGAAAATTAAACAACCCATTAATATCGAACTTCACTGTGGATATGGAGCGTCTTTCAGAGTGGCCCGG
>NZ_JADDYG010000450.1:0-785 GCF_015163535.1 Vibrio sp. OPT46
GGAGTATCCATCAACCACACTTTTTTGAGGATAGGCGCATCCATGAACACGATTGCTATGTACGCATCGTTCTCAAATGATTCATCATAATTGTGTACGCCTAAACGGTCTAGAATATCGGTACCGCCTTGCTCTATCAGGTACTTATTGACCAGTTCTTGAGAGTGAATCATGTATGGCTTAAAACCTTTACGGAAGATTGCCACTTGGCCATTGATTATGGATGGTTGATCATCCGTGTGCATCAACAGGTTTACCACGCAGGTAGCAGGAGTGAACTTTTCTTTTAGTACCTTCCCATCCGTTAACGTGTTGAACATTGTGGTTTTGCCTGAGTCATAGTGTCCAAAACCACCAATGATAGGCTTTCCATTTAGAGATTTTAGAAGCTCTTCGAACTTTTCAAACTTGTCTCCAAGTTCAATCGAATCAATGTAGCTTCTCTCTTTAGCGATTTTAGCAATAGCGGATTTTGTATTGGTAATCTTATCTAAGGCCTGTGCTACTTTTGTTGCAACTTCAGTTGTAGTGATAATAGACATGGAAATATCTTCCTTTTTGTAAGTTATTTGGTTTAGGAATTCATAGAAGCGACTTGGTTCCATACCTATTGCGTTCAGGTAACCAGCCATTTTTATCGCATCTGCTTTCAGTGGTTGCTTTTCAATTCGGGAAACGGCCCTTTGATCAAGAGTTCTTCCCATACCATAGATATCAGAACGTGCTGCAACATCTTCCTGAGAAAGACCTGCTTCAGTTCTAGAACCAATGAGGAATTCTATAAG
>NZ_JADDYG010000451.1:0-361 GCF_015163535.1 Vibrio sp. OPT46
CCTCTGGGTGCTAACCTGTTTATGGCAAGTCAGGTAGGCAAAGTACCGATAGAGTCGCTCTCTAAAGCCATCATGGGTTGGATTGGTGCAATGATAGTGGCCTTGATGTTGATTACTTTCATCCCTGCCATCTCGCTATCGTTACCTGCGCTTTTATCCTGGTCGTAGCACTCATAGAGCGCTTATGACTGTTATAGCCACTAGATAAACACCTTTCTAGTGGCTTATTCGTTATCTACTTCCGATTTAATAAAAAAGACCTAAAGCATTCGTATGCAAAAGGAAAATTTGAAAGATATAAGGATAATTGACACCAAAATAGCTGAATATTAGCGATAAAGTCTATTTGGGTGCCTTGATC
>NZ_JADDYG010000452.1:0-1519 GCF_015163535.1 Vibrio sp. OPT46
TTGTACCATTCCAGTACTCGACTGGAGGGAAACAACGGATGCTGGGAATTTCAAAGCGAGGAAATAAAGAGCTGAGAGAACTCTTTGTTCATGCCGCATGAGCAGTGATGTGGAGGGAAGAAACTGCTGAACGCTATTTCGGTTCATGGTTATTAGATTTGAAACGTCGAAAGCCTTTTAATGTTGCTTTAGTTGCGTTAGCAAATAAGCTAGCGAGGATTGCATGGTCAGTAATGACAAGTCACAAGCCCTTTGAATTAAGAGTTTAATCTAGATTTGCATATGGTAATGAAAGATGACAAAACGGTTAGACCACCAGATTGAAGACCTGATGGACAGAACAGCAACTAGAGTGCTTTCACGTTTTTGAGGACAATCTGGCGCGGATCTCATCGTAGAGCTGGGGCTAACTAATCAGTGTCCCAATTAGACTCTGAATACATTAGCGCAAACCAACGCCGTTATTTGGATTTTTCACTTGCAAAACGGGGCGTACCATACATTTGTCCAGAAATATCACGATCTGAATTTTAACACGTGGTATTTTCTAGCTTGAAAATGCCCCCAAATCGCTTAGAATCTTAACCCTATAAAACAGAGGCTGCATGTACTTACCCTACTGAAAGTAATCCTTTTTTATACTCCACCGCTTATTGATGCAAACAACTTAGCAAGCCGCCACCAAGATCGACATTTAAACTCACCTCATTTACAAAATTATTGCTTAGAAGGAAAAGTTACATCAGTGATGTAGGTCGGCATAGGGTCAATACCGCCGGCAATACCTCGGCATGGACCCGTGCTGGATATCAAAGTGGGTACCATAGATTGCCCATCAAACACCCATGCCTGACTTTCCCAGCAATCGCCATATCCTCGTCCCTTGCGGTCTTGGCGCGCCATACCATCTATATAAAAACCATCACTGTCCAATGCAACCAACTGATTGGGGCCATTTTTATCCGCTAACCAATGGTTGCAAAGCGCGTTGTAAGCCATAAGCCAACAAGCACCAATAAATCGTTTACCCTGACCCAGCTCTGCAGTTTCAAGTGATGCGCTCTGGAGTTCGAAATCCAACTCAGATGCTGGCACATTAGTGGTCAGCAACTGTAACACCTCATTATAAGCTGACGAACCGATTTCAAGGGTAACAGCGTTTGATAGCGGTGCTTGCACAGTCAAACTTGGTGGTACTTTAGCGGGTGGTACTTCGTTCTCAGATTGTTTACCTTTGGCAACCACAGCAAATGGTGTGTTGCTACGCCCTTGATACTCATCCATTTTGCGAAACACAGTGCTGGCGCCATTGTTCGAAATGCGCCAGCGCTGCTTTCCAGCGCCTACTTCAATTACCGCGTTAGTAGTAACCACCGCCAATAATGCCTGTACTTGCATGGCGCTCAGCTGACTCGTTTTATCTGTGTAGATTGGGCCGAGGTCTTGGTTGTCAATCAACAAAGTCACACTTGCTGGCAACGCCTGCTCATCATGTAGCTGCAGAAAAAGCTTTGCCGTG
>NZ_JADDYG010000452.1:1574-8460 GCF_015163535.1 Vibrio sp. OPT46
ATCTGGGTTGCAGGTCCAGCTTCACGTCTAAACATCATTGCCATACCATAGCCAAGACCAGCTGGCGCGTACCCCGCTGCTCGGCAAGTGCCAGTATTGTCACATGCCAAATACCAATCTTTGTGAGCAAACCTAGCTCCGTCAAAAGCTTGGACAGAAAAAATCGCTACACTCAATGCGATTATAATTAGACGAATATAGCGCATTTTCTTATTCCTTTGAGATAATATATCTGTGAATGTTTGATGGATTCTATGCGTTGAATTTAAGTTAATTTGACTTATTCGAAGGCGATTTTTGACATGAACTACTCCAGCCAGACTGGAGTAGATAATGATTAATCTAAAGCCAATCTCATCGCTTGAAATACATTAGTTTTACCAGCTGTTACGCTCCTTCAGGCGCTTGCGTGCGAACATCCCTATAATATTGAATTGGGTGAGGAGCGTAACTTCCGCTTGGTCTGAGCTTTTGTTCGCTTCCGCGACTTTTAGCTCGACTTTGATAGCCGCAGAAATTGCCCATCTCTAGTCTTCTTATGAATATTCATCTTGAATATGGATGATCAAATAGGCAACAGTTTTCTTTATTACAGGAAACTATTGCTCCTATACTCATTAGATCAAATACCCTGCAAAAAGTTATCCGATAGAATGAAATTCAACACGATTTAAGCGTTTTATATGCTTGTTTGGCTTGTCAAAGTTGCCTCTTTTGTTAGAGAAACTATCTAAGCATCTTTTTGGGAGTGATAATCCATTAAAAGTATTGTTATCATCCTTTTATCTCTGAGTAGAGCTAAATTTCTGTGAACATTTTATGCGTTTGCATAGAAAGACCGATAACGGTCTAATTATAAACCCGCGAGTAGCAATGTCATTATCAAGAATAAAACTCAATAGGCTAACTGGCCAAATCTTTGGCATCTTGCTTAGTCTAGCCCTTCTAACAGGCTGTGAGCATGCAACGGAAGGGTTAGTCTATGCTAAAAAATTAGATGGCTCGCAGAACAAATCAATACTTGCAGAGTATACCGGTAGAGAGACCGATGTCATAATTTCAAGCTCGGTGACCATTATTGGTGAAGGCGCGTTTGTTGGTCACCAACTCACTAATGTAACCATACCGGATTCGGTTGCCACAATTGAAGATGAGGCATTTAAGGACAATGAGCTCACCAACCTGACCATTCCAGATTCCGTGGTAGCCATTGGCAAAGGGGCGTTTAGCGATAACAAGCTTACCAGCGTTATACTCTCAGGTTCGTTAAATACCAATTGGGGACAATGTGTTTAGTTTTAACCAACTTAATAGTGTGACCCTCCCAGATTCGTTATCCACCATCGGTGCTGGAGGGTTCAATGGTATCGCGTTACCCACATTAAACAATATACCATCAGATGGCTTTATTTTTACTCGTAATGATGATGGAACTGAGAACAAAAAGGTCGTTGTTCCTGACTCCGTGACTACTCTTGGGAAGGGGGCACTTTATGGAAATAAGCTCACTAACGTAACCCTTCCAAACACGTTGACTACCATTCGGGAGTTGGCACTTAGCCATAATGAGCTCACCAGAGTAACTCTACCTGACTCAGTATTTACCATTGGGAGGAGGGCATTTGATGGAAACAAGCTTACTAGCATAACCTTTCCAGATTCGGTGACTGTCATTGGTGAAGAGGCATTTACTGATAACGAGATCACTAGTGTGATCATTCCTGGTTCGGTGCGCGCTATTAGTCCATGGGCGTTTGATCTTGGTGTAGTAACTAAGCGGAATTAAAGCTATTTTTGGATGCTGTCGTCTTCAGCTGGTAAATAGCAACTATTGATAAGTTATCCTTGAAACCATATATATTGAGGCACACAAAACGAGCACTGCCGAATAAAAGGCAGTAGTTCTTTTGACGGTTTGTTTGTATGAGTCTCGAAAAGGCGAAAGTACATAAATGTGCAGGGTCTTTTTTACACGAGCTTGGCTTGCTGAAAGGTAAAAAATTAACGACAGATCCACATGCAAAAGCTATTCAGTAGAGCACGGGAGGAGATGTTTAAGATCTTCCTTTTGTTTTGAAGGTAATATAGCTACCGTCGGAGACGCCTTTCAGTTATTTACTTAGTCGTTTGGGTAGCAGAAAGGCTTTGTGATTCAAACAAACGTAAAGCATACAAGAGCAGTTAACTCCCACAGGGCAGTTCGACTTATTTGGAAATCTCATTTCAGCAACATTTCGTCTGCTCAGTATTTTAGCGCTCATAAATTGAATGACTGTCAAGTGACCGCGCATCTTGGTGGATTTTTGATATCTTAAAAAACTATATTTATGGATCTATCCATACTTCTCCTAATCACCGTCAGCCAAAATAGAGCAGAAAGTTCAACAAGCTTCTGTCCAACTTTGAGTTAGCATACTCAAAGCCAACCATTTCTCCATCTACAAATTCGAGATGCGGAAATCACTGCGTCTCATCTCCTCAACCTCAGCCTCAAACAAACAACTGTACCGCGCAGTAAAGTAGCGTCGCCGCTAAGGTCATATTGATCGCTTTGCCATATTTCTGGAATTGCGATTGAAGAAGTTTGCCTGCAATTGCCCAGATCAAGTTGCTGGCTAGAGCAATAAACGCGAGCACTAGGCTGGTGGCCAAGATCCAGTAGATGTTTTGTGTGTAAGGCAACACGAATGTTGATATGGATGTTACGCCGTATAGAATGATTTTCACGTTTACGAACTGCAAACCAAAGCCCGTCAAGAAAGTGATGCCCTCAGAATCTTCTGATGTAGTTTTGATATCACTTGTCGCGATTCCCCAAGCTAACCAAATGATGTAAGCCGCACCCACCCATGTGAGCCAAGGTGTAATCACAGGAAGCAGGCTGACCATGTGGTAAGTGAAAACGCCACACAGCAGCATCAAAACAATATAGCCGCAGAACATCTCAGAAATGACGTTGGTAGATCGCTTTAGCCCGTGCTGTGTTGCAACACTGAGAGACAAAATGTTGTTGGGACCCAGCGTGATCGAAGTAATGATGACGTAGGTGAAAAATGCGGTGTAGATGGCACTCATCTCTATCTCTCCTGTTTTTTGTGCACTATACTTCGCGTTAATAAATTAAAAAATCGAATGCATTTAAACTAAGAGTTTTAACCTTTCGAACTATTAAGTTAGGAGTTTGGCCATGAATCTAAAACGTTTCATTACGTTTAAAACCATTGTTGAGGAAGGCTCGTTTCTTAAAGCATCGCAATAGCTTTATTGCACTCAGCCGACAGTTACCTTTAAGATCAAATAGTTAGAGCAAGATCTCTCATTGCGGTTGTTCGAAAAGATCGGCCGAAAAATGGCGCTGACTCAGGCAGGAGAAAAGATCCTTCCGTACGTTTATGAGCTCGCACGAGTGATGGAAAACATTGAAGGCACGGCACAACAAGAGAGTTCTGAGCCGACAGGGGAGTTGAAGGTTTTAATCGCAGAAACTCAGCTCGCTTATAAAATGGCCAATGTTTTGAAGGAATTCAGAATACGAGCGCCGAAAGTAAGGCTCTCACTGCAATCACAAAACTGCTATAAGATTCGTGATGAATTGATTGCTGATAAAGCCGATTTGGGTGTGTTTTATCGTGTCGGTAATGATGATGCACTCAAGGTGCATGAGTTTGAACAAGAGCCGTTGGTCCTTGTTGCTTCGCCGCTTTTAACAGGGTTGGATCTACAGAAAGGGGAGCAACACATTGATTTGGGATTCATCAGCAATGGTCCTAAGTGCCTTTTCCGTAAGACTTTTGAGAGCATCATCCAAAAGCGAAACATCAGCATCGATAACATGATTGAGCTGAGCAGTATTAACACTATCAAAAACTGTGTAGAGAGTAATATCGGTATCTCTTTTCTGCCTCGCTTCACTGTTGAAAAAGAACTACAAGAGGGCAGCCTGCAAGAGCTTGAGTTTACCAACGCACCGCAAATGATCAAACCGCAGTGTGGCTGCAATGCCGGAAAGTGTGTTACGCCTGCAATGGAAGTCTTTATCGACTGCATGTGTAACACGCACGAGACAGGCTTTTTCCTCAAATCATGAAATTCCTTCATGTTCAATGTGAAACAATACCAATATTACTCAACTCGTGAAGCAAGTATAAAAAAAGGACTGCTCTGGTGTTAGGCACTGCGACGGTCATTTTTGTACGAACCGTTCGTCGTAAGTGCTGTGCAACCTAACGATTGGGAAAACCAAAAAACAAAAAATGTCCCCATGCACAGAGTTAGGAAAAGTCTGCTTTATCTAAGGAAATAGGATACCAACTCACGATGAATAACGATTTCACATTTGCTATCAAAAGCATTCGCTTTGATGAGAATTACCAACCATCAGACAACACGCGAATCACTACCAACTTTGCTAATCTGGCTCGCGGAAACTACCGCCGAGAGAATCTGCGCAATGCGCTCCGAATGATCGATAATCGTTTTAATGCGTTGGCATATTGGGATAACGCGCAAGGTGACCGCTACTCAGTTGAACTTGAAATCATCTCTGTTGATATGGATATCCAAGGTAGTGGAGAAGCATTCCCATCGATTGAAGTGCTCAAAACTAACATTGTTGATCACAACACTAACGAGCGCATCGAAGGCATTGTGGGCAACAACTTCTCTTCATACGTGCGTGATTACGACTTTAGCGTTTTGCTGTTGGACCACAACAAAAACCAGCCACAGTTCAGCATCCCAGCGAACTTCGGTGATTTGCATGGCAAACTGTTCAAAGCTTTCGTTAATTCTGAGTCTTATAAACAGCATTTCAAAAAGCTGCCAGTGATTTGTCTGAGCGTATCGGACAACAAGGTATACCGACGCACCGAAAATCAACATCCTGTTTTGGGCTTTGAATATCAGCCGAACGAATCTTCGTTGACGGAGCAGTACTTCAAGAAGATGGGCTTACAGGTGCGCTACTTCATGCCACCAAACACTGTTGCACCATTGGCATTCTACTTCTTCGGTGACTTGTTGAACGATTATTCAAACCTAGAGCTTATCAGCACGATTAGCACGATGGAGACATTCCAGAAGATTTACCGACCTGAGATTTACAATGCCAACGCGGTTGCCGGTAATTGCTACCAGCCAAACCTAAAAAACCTAGACCACTCGCTAACTCAAATCGTTTACGACCGAGAAGAGCGCAGCCAACTGGCGATTGAACAAGGGAAATTTGCCGAGGAGCATTTCATCAAACCTTATCAATCTGTGCTTGAACAATGGTCTGCAAATTACGCGTAAAAGATAACGAGAATCTAGAAAGGAATGACGATGAAAACACTATTACCGACTTCAACGGCTGGCAGCTTACCGAAACCTTCTTGGCTGGCCGAACCAGAAAAACTTTGGTCACCGTGGAAACTGCAAGGTGAAGAACTGATTGATGGCAAACGCGATGCGCTACGTGTCGCTTTGCAAGAACAAGAACTGGCAGGCGTTGATATCGTCAGTGATGGCGAGCAAACTCGGCAACATTTTGTGACGACCTTTATTGAGCATTTAAGCGGCGTAGATTTTGAAAACCGCAAAACGGTGACTATTCGCAACCGTTATGAAGCAAGTGTTCCGACTGTGGTTGGCCCAGTAAGCCGCACAAAGCCCGTGTTTGTTGAAGATGCCAAGTTCTTGCGTCAGCAAACTAAGCAACCTATCAAGTGGGCGCTTCCAGGCCCTATGACGATGATCGACACACTTTATGATGATCATTACGGTAGCCGTGAAAAGCTGGCTTGGGAATTTGCAAAAATCCTCAACCAAGAAGCGAAAGAGCTTGAAGCGGCAGGTGTCGATATCATTCAGTTTGATGAGCCTGCGTTTAATGTGTTTTTCGATGATGTGAACGAGTGGGGCATTGCGTGTTTAGAGCGTGCGATTGAAGGGCTGAAATGTGAAACTGCAGTGCACATCTGCTATGGCTACGGCATCAAAGCGAACACGGATTGGAAGCAAACGCTAGGCACTGAATGGCGACAATACGAAGAAGTATTCCCTAAATTGCAGCAGTCAAATATCGATATTATCTCGCTTGAGTGTCATAACTCGCGAGTGCCTATTGAGTTGCTTGAGTTGATTCGCGGTAAGAAGGTGATGGTTGGTGCGATTGATGTCGCTACTAACGAAATTGAAACGCCAGAAGAAGTAGCGAAAACATTGCGAGAGGCGTTGAAGTACGTTGATGCCGACAAGCTTTACCCATGTACCAACTGCGGTATGGCACCTTTGTCTCGTGAAGTATCGACCGCTAAGCTCAATGCGTTAAGTGCGGGTGCGGAGATCATTCGTAAAGAGTTGGTGGGTTGATATTAATACTTAGGCTCCGCGCCATGAACTAAAATTAGGGTCAATCTAGCGAGTTTAAATGAGACTAGGAATCGGTTTACTGCTCGCTAGGAAATAGCGATAACTTCCGCACTTCAAAGCTCTCGGTGGGGAGCTCCTGAATCACGCTCGTCCCTCGCTGTTCAGGATGACGGATGTTGGAAGATATATTGCTCGCCACAACCCTAGGTATTGGAGCAGCTTCAAGATAGGGTCTTTCCGGCGAGTTAAAACGAGACTAGGAATCGGGTTACAGCTCGCTAGGAAATGACGATAACTTTCGCACTTCAAAGCACTCGGTGGGTAGATCCTGAATCACGCTCGTCCCTCGTTGTTCAGGATGACGGATGTTGGAAGATACATTGCTCGCCACAACCCTAGGTATTGGATCTGCTCCAAGAGAGGGTCATTCCAGCGAGTCTAGACGAGACTGGGAATCGGGTTACAGCTCGCTAGGAAATAGCGATAACTTTCGCACTTCAAAGCTCTCGGTGGGTAGATCCTGAATCACGCTCGT
>NZ_JADDYG010000452.1:8619-9039 GCF_015163535.1 Vibrio sp. OPT46
TCCTGAATCACGTTCGTCCCTCGCTGTTCAGGATGACGGATGTTGGAAGATACATTGCTCGCCATCCACCAGGTATTAGAGCAGCTCCAAGGTCGGGTCATTCCAGCGAGTCTAAACGAGACTAGGAATCTACTAACAACTCACTGGAAAATGGCGATAACCTTAGAACTTCACAGCACTCGGTGGGTAGCTCCTGAATCACCTCGTCCCTCGTTGTTCAGGGTGACCGTTTTAAATAAAAATGCCGCTCACAGTAAAGTGATCGGCATACATTTCCCGTTTCCAGCCTCGGCCAGATTTAATTCAACTCCACGCTCTTAATCTCAGGATGCTTTAGCAACATCACACGAATCCAGTGATGCACCACCCACATCACCATCGCGGTGAGCAGAACCGCGACGAAAATCGAGCTGAAACGGT
>NZ_JADDYG010000452.1:9165-15360 GCF_015163535.1 Vibrio sp. OPT46
TTAATTTGCCCTTTGGTGAGCCACAAGCAGAATGGCCCCATTGCAATGGTAAAGGCGAGCCAAAAGAGTAGCCCATGCCCATACCAACTGCCCAATATCAGCTGAACAGCCATCCCTGCGATGCAGCCTAGTGCGGTGCCGATGATGCGAATTTTTGCCATGGCGAGCGAGCCCGCTAAAGTCATTGGGGTTAGGATGATCAAAATGGAAGCTTGTGCGGACAGCGAGTCATATAAGTCCGCTACTTGGAATACGATAAATGCCGCCATCGCCACTACCCAACCCATAGCAACTTGGCTGATGTAGTCAATATCGCTTTTTACTGGGGTCGACATCTCAATGTGCTCGGCGGGGGATTTTGGCTCCGGGAACAACCAATACGCGAATGCGCAAACAAAAATATTGCTGAACGCCATCACCCACATGTTGACGTTGAACTCTTCAATATCCATGAAGTTATAGCTGGCAAAATTCAACACAATTGAACCCACCAACAGCCCCATGTAACCAAACAAATAGGTTTTCTGGTTCATCATTGCAATGCACTTGAACAGCATCATGATTCCGACGGCAACGGTCATTAATGTTGGATGAAACTGCAAGTATTCCAGCAAAAATGTGGCTTGTATGGTTGTCCACACCGCAGAGAAAAACACGATCAATAAAGCCGAAATATTAAAGTTGTCCATTCTGCCCAATATAAACAGCGGCATCATGATGGCAAAAAATCCGTAAGACCAACCGAAGATCATGCTTAGCGCGAGCCCTAAAGAGCAGCCGAACCAAATTCGTAAGGTTTTCATTGTCGCCGCCTAGTAAATGAAGTGAAACCAGCTTGCGAGGTGAATCTGTGCTTGCGCCATCAACTGCCAGAAAATGCTGTTGTCTGGGTACAAAACAATGGTAGCGCGAGAGCCGACAAACAGTGCTGGTGGTAACTCTTCGCTGCTGGTTAGGTTCACTCGTGTACGCTGCGCATCACGTACCCAGCGGTTGTTCACTTCCACTTTGGTCAGTGCGCCATTAGGCGTTTGTTGTGCGGCTGCTACACCGTAATCGCGGCTAGCTAAATCAAAGTCGTACACCGAACCTGGGTTGGCATCAAATGTGACCAAGGCGTGGAAAGTCTTGTCTACGTTCGCGACGGACTTTTCACGAAAATCAGCGGCTACCCAGAGTGATCCTGTTGGTACAAACGTCAGCAATGGCATGTTGGTGTTTGCCATCGTGCCAACTTCTAGTTGCAGGTTGGTCACGACACCATCACTGGGAGCGAGTACCGCGGTATTTGCCAAATCAAGTTGCGCCTTTTCGATGCCGTTTTTGGCAATTCGAACGGCGGTGCTTTGACCTTTTTGATCGCCTAATTGCGCCTCAATGACTTTTAAGTTTTGTCGTTCCGCTTTAAGCGCTGCACGTGATACCTGATTTTGGGCAAAGGCATTATCGAGTGTCGATTGAGAGATGACTTTCTGCTTCGATAGTGTCAGTAAGCGGTTGTACTCGCGGTGTGCATTATCAAATGTCGCTTGTGCGCGGGCAATATTGGCAAGAGCGGCTTCGCGTTGAGAATACAGCGTTGCTTCTTTTTCATAAGCGGATTGCAGAGACAGCTCCGCCTGTTCAAGTGCTATCTTGTATTTACGATCATCAATCGTAAACAACACATCGCCTTTTTGAACGGACTGGTTATTCTCGATGAGAACGTCGGTCACTTTACCAGATACCTCGGGCGCGACTTGGACAACGTATCCTTGTACTCGTCCTTCGGTCGTTAAGGGGGCGTGGCGGTCAGCAATGATAATGTACAAAAATAGTACGATGAACAGGACAATCAAAGTTCGCATCCAGTGTTTAAATTTTTGGTCAGCCGTCATTACAAGTTCCGTTAAACATATTGGATAGCGGATTATAGAGAAGTCACTCACAATTCAGTAGAATGATAATACGAACATGAATGACCTAAAAATAGGACAATGAACGTTAGTTTTGATGATATTTACCTATTCACTCAGACGGTGGTTCACGGCGGTATAAGTGCAGCGGCAGAGGCGAATCAACTACAACGCTCAAAAGTGAGTCGTCGCCTGCAAGAATTAGAGAAATCGCTCGGGGTACAGCTTTTGATCCGCACAACACGCAGCATTGAGTTGACGGAGCACGGGAAACGCTTGTTTGAGTTGGTGGGGCAGCCTATTGACCATATTCAGCAAGGTTTAAATGCCATGCACGAATATCAACAAGAGCTGACGGGCAAGGTGCGTTTAGCCATTCCTTCCGCATTGATGAGCTCTGCCGCGTTTAACGCGATCATCACCGAGTACACAACGCGGTATCCGGAGATTTCGGTCGAGATTGAAAACCATCAAGAGAGTGTCGATCTTAAGCGTCAATCGTTTGATTTACAGCTTCTTCCGAGCGTGGTCAAAGTCACCGATGACAGCTATGTGCAGTTCAGTCTTTTGCCTTATCGTAGTCACTTTGTTGCGTCAAAAGCCTATCTAGAATCGCATCCGCCAGTAAAAACGGTGGAAGATCTTAAGCAGCATCGCCTTTTAACTAATCGTTACAATGCCGATTTGCTCGATTCAGATCTGCATGTGGCGTTGCGCTCGGACGACCTCAACTTGCTGCGCTCGATGGCGATAGCAGGAAACGGCATCGCGTTTATTCCTCAAATTCATTCCAAGCCTGCACTGAGAGACGGTTTGTTGGTCGAGGTGCTGCCTCAATTCGCGCATCCGAAGCAGCATCTTACTCTGATTTATCCCTCGGCCTTATTTCTGCCCAATAAAGTCAAAGCCTTGATTGAACTAATTCGAGAGAAATTTAAATAGTCAGTTCAAACCACCCTTACCTAAGGGCAAATGTGTGAGCGAAGGTCATCTTTCTAGGTTTTATTGCTCTAACATGAAAGGGTTCTGATACATTAACTGTTGCTCAACTTGTTGAGTATGGTTTGTGGTCGCATAAGATAGGAGATGGAAATGTTGTCGAAAGGAAACACGGGCCTGATTGTGGTGGATGTTCAGGGCAAACTCGCTACATTAATGCATGAAAGCGACGCACTGATTGAAAATATCACGAAACTGGTAAAGGGCGCCAAAGCACTAGATTTGCCTATTCTGTGGCTAGAACAGAATCCAGAAAGGTTGGGCCCAACCGCGGAGCCGATTCGTGAAGTGCTTGAAAGTACGCATTTACCTATTACCAAGTACACGTTTGATGGTTGCAAAGAGGCGACGTTTAAGGTCGCGGTGGAGAACGCGAAAGTTGATACCTGGTTGGTTTGCGGTATTGAATCCCATATTTGCGTCTATCAAACCGCGGTTTCTCTGCGTCAGTCCGGTTATCGCGTTGAATTAGTCACGGATTGTGTATCTTCCCGAACCGCAGCCAATAAAGCGCTCGCTCTTGCGAAGTTAACCGCAAACGGTGTGGTGCTCACTGGGTTAGAAATGTGTTTGTATGAAATGGTCGAAGATTGCCGAGCACCTGAATTCAAAGAAATTCTGGCGCTCATCAAATAGTGGAATCACTGTAATCAGCAGCAACTTTATTTGAACACGCTATTCAAATTCTCGTTGATATCTTGGCAACATCGACTCGTTGCCAAGTAACCCGCCTTGGTGAATGTAAATCACCGTTTTATCTGTGTTCTCTTCGAACCAAGGTGTTAGGCATTGCCACATATACGGGTCGTATAACAGGTCAAATTCGAGGTCGGTTTGCTCAAAGAGTGCTTTCCATGTGATGTAATCTTCTTCGTATAAGCGACCAAAATGGTGTTTGTTGCGGATGGTTAAAATGGTTGGGTGGCTGTTTTCACCGAGCTGGTTGAACTGCTCAGTTAAGTAATCTGCATCGCCTACGCAAGGGCAAGTTAGCACTTCAATGCCGTGTGGACTTAAATGTTTATGAAGATATAAAGACGTCGTGCCAGTGCCTGATGGCAGGGCGACCGCAAACTGCTCTTTACCTCTCAATCGCGTCCAATCAAGAATTTCTCGTGCTAACTGTTTGATGCCAGCTTCAGCGAGGTGGGAACGTCCACCTTCTGGAATAAGCAATGTCGATTCATCTAATCTTCGTACCTGGTGGATGTATTCACTAGGGTGGAGTTCGCTACCGATGTCTTGCATGGCGGTGATTTTCATACCCAAATCGAGAGCGCCGCGATAGTTTCCGATGGGGGAGCTTTTTAGCCAAGATGGAATGTGATGAACATAAAACTCAAACGCCCAACCTTTAATCTGGGCGAGAGCTGCTAGCGAGTACATGGCATTAGATTGAGCGGAGCCAAAGCTTATTAACGTGGTGATGTCGGGATTTTGCTCTTCCATTAACGTCATAAACTTACGTGCTTTGTTCCCAGAAAAGTGGGAGTGGAGCATGTCGTCACGTTTAAGGAAAAATTTGTGCCCATTAAAGCTATGTTGGGTGATAGGACTTTCTGAGAGTTTCATGTCGATGCTGACGGAATAAACCGTGTCACCTTTGCCATTTAAAAAGGGCGCGTAGTGTAACGCCATTAAACCCAGATAAAAAGTCTGGGTTTCAGGACTTCCATTTCGGTTATTCCTGATGTTCTGTTGCGAGGTTAATTACTGCCTCACAACCACCTTCTGGATGTGTACCAATCTTAAATTGCCAGCCATAGCGTTGGCACAAATCGTCCACAATCATCAAACCTAATCCGTGCCCATCAGAGTGCGGAATGGTCGAAAAGCCTTCACCTTCATCACGCACCGAGATGGTGTTTTCATCCATATTGATATGAATTGATCCCGATGGTGTCGCGGCGATGCCGTTGCGAATCAGGTTGCCAAGAATAATGGTCAACACGGCATTGGTTGCGCGCGTTCTTGGGTTGCCGTCGATCTGTACATCAAAGCTGAGTGCTTTCTCATCCGCCTGAGCTTGGCTTTGGAAGATGATTTGGTTGAGTTCTTCTTCGGTGATGCTGCGTACTGGTGAATCATCTGCATTACGCTCGTAACGCACTAAGCCGAGTAGGGCATCCACCATGGTCGACATTTGCTGCGTCGCATCCTGAATTCGGTTCACTTGGCGGGTCTGGAAATCCGTGTTCGCACTTCTCGCCAGTAGGCTGCTTGAGCCTTTCATTACGGTTAACGGTGTACGCAGTTCATGGCTTGCGTATCGTGCAAAGGCTTGCTCACGCTTGATGACTTGGTTGATTTTGTGGCGATACTCATTCAACTCATCCGCGAGGGTTTGGAACTCTTTGGCCGAGCCCTCAGGCACACTAAAAGTTTGCGTGGCATCTCCTTGGTGATGGTCGAGTTGAGTTTTGAGCGCATTGACGGGTTCAATCAAGCGCTGTGATAAACGCAGCAACAGACTGCCAAATAGGAACACCAGGACGGCGACAATGGACAACACCATAGCAACGACGAGAATGAATTCCTCTGAGGTGATCTCGATTTCATCAATCAAGGAAACCAGAATCACAGGATGTTCAACGCCTTTGTAGGTGTAAGTGCTCATGTAAACCATGCGCGAGTATTCACCGTCTTCTACTTCATCAAGAAAGTGCTTTTGACCAATCAGGTATTTTTGGTAGCGCTCGGCAACCAATGAGATGTCGTTGTATGCAGTGGTGAGCAGGTCAAGCTGAATACTGCCTTGCTCTGGGTGGGACTGGAAATGTTCAATCGCTTCTTTTTTGTCGACCATAATACGACGCTCGCCGACACGGTCTTCAGACCAAAGCAGGGAGCCGGTAATCAACAAAAAGCAGAAGATGCCAATCACGACCGACACAAAAGAGAAAAACAGAGCGAGTCGCCCTGTCATACTTTGTGTGCTTTGCGTGCTAGCAAGTAAGCGATTGATCATGCAACTGTCTCCAAGCGGAAGCCAACTTTCGGCACGGTGATCAGCACATGTTGTTCAAATGGCTTATCAAGTTGGTTGCGAAGTTGGTAAATGTGGCTGCGCAGAACGTCGTTGTTCGGCTCGTTCTCTTGCCATAGTTGGAAGGCGATTTCTTCACGTGTTACTACGTCTGGCGCGCTTTTCACAAGCATTTCCAGAATGGTGTAAGTGGTGGGGTTTAGCGCCAACAGTTTATCTTGGCGGTAAGCTTTACGCGTTTTTTGGTCGATAGAGACTTCGCCATATTCCAACTTGCTCGACGCGACAGTGCCGCGGTAACGGCGGATCAGTGCC
>NZ_JADDYG010000452.1:15420-15962 GCF_015163535.1 Vibrio sp. OPT46
ATCATGCGCGCTTCAAGAATATCCAGATCGAAAGGCTTGGTCAGATAGTCGTCCGCACCGTGTTGGAAGCCTTTTAGCATATCGTCACGGCTATCGAGTGCTGTCAGCATAAGCACTGGTGTGTTGTTGCCCGCATCTCGAAGTTTATTGCACATGGTCAGGCCATCCATGCGTGGCAGCATGAGGTCGAGCAAGATGATGTCGAAGGTGTTTTCCATCGCTAGTTTCAGGCCGAGTTCGCCGTTGTCTGCATAATCGAGTTCCGTACCTGCACACTCAAAATAATCGAACAGCATGCCTGCGATTTCTCGATTATCTTCGACTAAAAGTACGCGTTTCATGTATTTCTCTCCAAGTGGGCAGGTGTTCGAAAATAAGACTTCGTCTTAACCGAACATTATTCACTAAGGACGTGAAAAAGATGTCAATAACATCTCTTTCACGTTGATGTTTGTAGACTGGATTCATTCATCGGATTTAGTGGAAGAGTAGCATGTCAACCTTCAACATTCACGCTGCAACCTTTTCAAAGGTGAGCCAAC
>NZ_JADDYG010000452.1:16135-17475 GCF_015163535.1 Vibrio sp. OPT46
GCCTAATGATCGCGCAAAACTTTTCTCAATCTTCTAGCGACGTTCGTTGTATTGCACTAAGCCGTAACTTCGGCAAAGAGTCCGCCATGAGCGCTGGCCTGGAACACTGCCAAGGTGAAGCGGTGATCGTGATTGATGCCGACTTGCAAGACCCGCCGGAGTTGATCCCGCAAATGGTATCAAAATGGCGTGAAGGGTATGACGTGGTAAATATGCAGCGCAGCGAACGCCACGGTGAAACTTGGTTCAAACGCTTCTCGGCCGCTTGCTTTTATAAAGTGCTTAACAGCATGGCGAAATTGGATGTGCCTGAGAACGTGGGCGATTTCCGTTTACTGAGCGCAAAAGTGGTTAAACACATCAATGCGTTGCCAGAGCGTAACCGATACATGAAAGGCATCTTTTCTTGGCCGGGTTTCAAGCAAGTGACGGTTCAGTTTGAGCGTGACGCTCGTTTCTGTGGTGAAACCAAATGGAACTACCTCAAGCTGATTGGCCTTGCAATGGACGGTATTACCTCGTTTTCCATTCGTCCTTTGCGTTTAGCGACACTTGCCGGTGCATTGGTGGCGTTCAGTGCCTTTATCTATGGCGCATTCATAGTGATGAAAACTGTTGTATTTGGTGAGCCTGTCACTGGCTACCCATCCATGATGGTCGTCCAACTTGCCTTGGGCGGTGTGCAACTGCTGTCGATTGGCCTTTTGGGCGAATACATTGGCCGCATTTTTGTCGAGACCAAGCAACGTCCTCTTTATCTTGTTCAGTCTGTTTACGAGCAGCCTGCAAAACATCAATCCATCCAAACCATGAAGTTTAAACTGGGAGAAACCGCGTAATCATGAGTATTAATAAAACCCATCTGTGGTTGTTGTTGGCGTTTGCTCTTTTACTCCGTCTTATTTCACTTGCCGCTTACCCTTTGATGGACACCACAGAAGCCCGCTACGGCGAAATGGCGCGCTTAATGGTGGAAACAGGCAATTGGCTTACCCCACAGTTTGATTACGGCGTGCCTTTTTGGGGGAAGCCACCCCTGTTCACGTGGATGAGTGCTTACGGCATTGAGCTGTTTGGATTGAATGAATTTGCAGTGCGCGCACCTCATTGGTTAGCGGGTGTTGCGACGATTGTTTTTGTTGCTTTCATGGCGCATCGCGCTGGCTTTAATGCAGTCATCGCAGCGTTGGTATTGGCGACCTGCGGCATCTTTTCAATTGCGGCGGGTGCGGTGATGACAGACATGGCACTGACGTTGGCAATGACCATGGCGATGGTTGGTTTTTACTATTGCTGGCTCGGCAAAGACAAACACAGTCGACTGTGGGGTTACCTCGGTT
>NZ_JADDYG010000452.1:17525-19374 GCF_015163535.1 Vibrio sp. OPT46
TCTTTGGCTTGGCTTGCGGGCTGTTAGCGAAAGGTCCGGTGGCGATCGTGATCATGGGCATCGCAGTGTTTCCTTGGCTCGTGATTCAGCATGGTTTCTTTGGTGCCTTCAAAGCCTTGTGGCAGCGTTTTCCAATTGTGTCGGGGTTGGCGTTCATGCTGGCGATTGCTCTACCGTGGTACATCATGGCTGAAATGGCGACGCCTGGATTTATTGATTACTTCATTGTTGGCGAGCACTTTAAGCGTTTTGTTGTCAGCGGTTGGGAAGGGGACCTGTATGGCTCTGCTCATGATCAACCACGTGGGATGATCTGGGTATTCTGGCTACAATCGGCTGCGCCTTGGTCAATCGTATTGCCTATCTTGGCGTGGAAACGTCGTAAGGTGCTCAAAGCCATTGAAACCGATCATCAAGGTCTATTTAGCTTCCTGATGTGTTGGCTGATTTCTCCAATGCTCTTGTTCACCATGGCTGGGAATATTTTGCCTGCTTACGTACTACCGGGTGTGCCTGCGTTGGGTATCTTGATTGCGATGCTGGTGGATAAACACGATTTCAAATGGTTGACCGGAACGGCAGCGGTGTTGCCAGCCCTGCTTATGATTGCGATGTTGGGTTTGAATATGGGCAAAGCGGATAGCCGCAGCGACCGCATTATCTTCGCGCAAATTAATGACAACGCTCCGGTCTTTTATATTGGTAAGCGCCCGTTCTCAGGCCAGTTCTATAGTCATGGTCAGGCGAAAAAGCTTGAAGATAAGAATGACTTAAACAATCTGAAGAAATTCCGCCTGATTGGTAAATCGCAGCAAGTGGATAGCATGATTCATGAAAATGCGTTGAGTTGTACCAACGAGTTCACAGCAAAATCGAAACGCTCACTCTACACCTGTGTGGTTGGATAACGGAATGCGCAAATTACCAAAATTTACTTCGCTGGAAAGGTTTGCTCTAGTAGGTGGTGTCGGCTTTATGGTCGACACCCTTATCTTTTCTGTGTTGTTCCATAGGTTTGGTCTGGATCTGATGCTGGCTCGTGGGATAGCATTTTTGTTTGCAGCTACCACAACGTGGCTTGGCAATCGCTGGCTGACTTTCTCTCAAGCAGAAAAAACCAACCCTTTCGCTCAATGGCAAAAATTTATGGCGAGTGCCTTTATCAGTGCTTTGCCTAACTTTATTGTGTTCAAAGGCGTAACGCTCGCGCTAGGAACGCAAGGGGTGATGGTCTATTTGGCTTTGATCTTAGGCATATTGGCAGGCATGGTGAGTAACTATTTACTCAGTGCAAAATGGGTGTTTAGTTGAGGATAGAAAGGTTCGGGCTTACTATCCTATCCTCGAGTTAAAAATTCGTTATTTGAACCAATTTTTCTTTTTGTACATCAGAGTAAACCTAAAGCTTTGGGGGATGTAAAAAGGTAAACAAGCCAAGGTTTATACCTTGGCTGCCGTTAGTTCAGATTTTGATTTTTCAATCTCAGATTCCGTTTGCCACTTGCCGTTGTAAAGGTATTCACGCTCAGGAAGTGGGGCATTTGACGCCCTTAAATCAAATACCTCTTCGGTTTGGTATTCTCTACTACAAACAGGAATACTAAAAAGCCTTGATTCTGGCTTTGCTTCAAACAGCTTTTTATGGTCATCAACCTCTGTACAATTCAGTTTGTAGACCTTTGACAGTTGCGTGACCATGGATTCTAAATCCGCTTCAGTTTTAAAGAAAACATAACAATCTGATCTATCTTGTGAGCGAAAGATAGTCTTATGAGCAGTATCTCGATATCTGCATATGTCATGCTTAAAATAGAACTGGATCACTTTCCTTTTTTTATTGTAGTCCGCA
>NZ_JADDYG010000453.1:0-514 GCF_015163535.1 Vibrio sp. OPT46
TTTTCAGCGCCACATATCAACGCCGTTTTATCTGGTTTACTCGCAGCATTTCTTTGTAACGCAGCAGCAAGATTCATCATAGTCTCTTCACCTCTTACTTGTCTTTCTCGTCTAATCAGCTCAGGAGCATTAACTAAGCAAGTTATCCTTAACACTGGATCGTCAGCATTTGAGTCTCACCAGTCATTATTATTTAACATTATGTTTACAACGCAATTGGAGCCAAGAATGTAAAGCAATTAACATTTCAGAAGGCAAATTAATAAAAGTGTGAGCTTGAAAGAGATGAATTGTTATAGATATCAACCCAAATCACTAAAAAACTCTGACTGCAATAGCAAATACAAAAGCAGCTAAAATTAACAAAAAGAAAACAAATAAAGAAAAATAAACTTGAACAATCCCAAGCGTAACCATTATAAGAAAAATCAATAGCAAACGTTTGCTATTGAACAAAACTTTATCGTTCGTCAATAAAATATCGATTAATCCATCAATAATACCTTGCTGCATA
>NZ_JADDYG010000454.1:0-200 GCF_015163535.1 Vibrio sp. OPT46
ACTAACATAGATCTAGCTAATAAAAACCTAAGCACTTTGTCTGGGGAAAATACCGCTATCATTGAAGAGTTCAAAAAGCAGGGAATCAACCAAGATATTGCTTCCCTATTAACTAAAGTAAATGAGTGCCAAACTCAAATTGATTTAGCTAACAACAAGCTGGCTGAGATAAAAGAAAAAAATGCTCAGTACTTCTCTCT
>NZ_JADDYG010000455.1:0-2855 GCF_015163535.1 Vibrio sp. OPT46
CATTTTGATGTGCTACTTGTAGATGAGGGGCAAGACCTTAACCCTGCAGTGAGAGCTTTTATGAAAGCTCAAACTAATATGAGAGTCTATGTATGTGGTGATGAGTCGCAACAAATTTATCGTTATCGCGGTGCCGAAGATGCATTGAAAGTTCAAGAAAATAGTGGAGCCGAAGTTTTCTCATTAACCCAGTCATTTCGCTTCAATGAACAGGTTGCTACATATGCCAATGCCTTTCTGAACCAACTTGGTGTTCATGAACGGCTTAAGGGGACCGATAATGGCATTATCGAGTCTGTTTTAACTTCAGAAAACGATTTAGATGAAAATCTCCAGATAGCCTATATCAACCGTACGATCGTATTAACGATTGAAGTCGCGATAGAAGCTGACGAACGTGGCAAGAGCATTTACTGGACTGGAGGTTTTAATAACTATCCATTTAACGAGCTCTTTGATTTACTCTACTTGAAGCTAGAGCAGTACGATAAAATACGCTCACGCGACTTTAAGCGTGATTTTTCTACATTCGAAGATTTCGTAGAAGTTGCGAAAAAAACGAAAAACATCGATATGGCTAGAATCCTCAGACTTGTCTCTAAATATGATACTGGTTTGTTTGATATTTATGAGAACTTGAAGCGTTCTAAAGTGGATAAAATTGAGGCTGCTGAAGTTGTCGTAGGAACTTGCCACAGAACGAAAGGCCTAGAGTTTGACCAGGTGGTGCTAGGGGATGATTTTTGTGACCAATTGAAATTAATCGAGCGTACAGAAGACGAAATTCGAGATGAGTTGAATCTAATGTATGTCGCCATCACAAGAGCCAAGTTACGATTCGTAGAATCCCATCCATTTCATTCTGTACGACGTTGCTCACAAAACATTTTTGAACTGGCAAGAGAGTTTCAAAAGAACAAAAGAAGTAGCTCAGGCCGTTTTAAAAAGAGACGCTAATCATAATTCTATCGAGATGAGTAAATTAGGAGAAGTAAGTAAATGGCACTATTTGACAGAGAAACGAGAGAGTTGATAGAAAAGTTGATCAATCAGGTTGATGTTGATCTTCGAACCGATTTTAGTATAGGTATCATTTCTAGTGAAAATGAATATACATCTGTCCTAACTGCAGAAATTCGTAATAGGATTAATGCTAGGCTACCGTTAAAATCAGCTGCATTTTCACAGAAGTTGAAATCAAATGAAGAGCAAGCATGGGGCGTTGATGCTTGTGTTCTATTGATTGATTATGACAAGGGAGTCGGGAAACTATGTTTGTTTGAAGCAAAAAGTGATCGGCCAAATTGGGACTATCTGAAACCTAATTATCAACCACCTACCTCTCACTTTTCATCTCAAATAGCCCGTCAGGTAGTACCTAACAAACAAGGATTTGTTGTATGGGAGCAGTTTTATTCAAGCAAACCAAATGGTACACCTATAGGTGACCGAAATCCTAAGGGGTCTACCTGTATTCTCCATCATCTTGCATTCTACCATAATGGTACACCTCCTAATCCGAACGTTTGGACTGATAATGATATTGATACTCTTGCTCTAGAGAAGCAAAGGGTTTCCAAAATGGGGAGCTTAGTACGTACGGTTTGCAAATGTAAATTAGGGAAACGTTTCGATTTTAGTGAACTAGAAGAATTACTCAGAGAACGTATACCAGTGAGGCACATTTTGTTTTTAGAAGGGGGCCGGGTTGTCTCAGAAAACAATAGCTATCATTCTATTGCTAAACGATATCAGGAAAGGTTCCCAGACTATAAAGTGAGCACTGGTAGGCAGTAAGTGCTGATTTATTACTTGGTTTTTTATCTTAGGTGATTGCTATAACAAGAGCATAATGATTGAAATTCCCTCAATTAGTTAAGTAGACTCGCAAAGTGTAATTCGAACTTTTCCAAACTAGTCAGTTGGTCTTCTCACTAAATGACCAACTGACTAAAAAATAATATGGACTGGATGGCATAGCTTTTGGGGTGCGTTCAGCGTTAGACCTGATTACCTAAGCTTACTGAGCCCGGCACCTAAATGAGAGCCTACTTGTCTTAACTTTTCCTCTTGTTCATGTACCGTGATTTCCAACAACTCACGTTCATTTTCAAGCATGTTGATTCTGTCTTGGCAGTCTTCTACAGCATCGTCATACCCATAGCCGTACATCCTTGCCCCAGTCACTCTGATTAAACCGACTAGCTTTTCTTGTTCATCGATGTACTGCTCATACTCACTACTTTTATTATTTACTAAACCCATATTCCCTCCGCTTCATTTCTCTTAGCCTTGTTCGCTCTTGCTCATCGCCAAAAGCCATATCAAACAACTCTCTGGGCGCGAGCTCTTGTACAGTAACTTGTGGTTCTTGACCTGTCTCAAGTTTAGACGTTCGCTTTCCCTTAAAGGGGAGCACATTTGATTTCATTAGTTCTCCTTAAATTGCAATGATTTACCTTGAATGCATGAAACCAATTTATCTTATGGAAAAGCCGTGGACAGTAGCAGAAACGCATTAATTCATGACCTTGACAATTCGTGGAGATTGTGAGTGTGAAATGTGTCTGTGATATACATAGATTCCATTAAACAGAACATATTGAATATAAAGAATTAATTTCCAGTTTGGTGTTAGAAAAGTCATAACCTAACGGATCAGTAACTCGATAGGAGTCATTGAAAAAAAAGGTAAATTAGATTAGGTTTGAACATGTTTTTTTGTTGGAAGTGTAGGTTGTGTCTAGAGAGCTAATTGCTGGAATAAAAAGAAGTGCAGAAAGCAGTTGTTGTGACTTTATTTGCCAAGAGGCTTACAGAGAAGCAATATGCGAGCTTTATCCTGAAGATGTAGC
>NZ_JADDYG010000456.1:0-750 GCF_015163535.1 Vibrio sp. OPT46
ACTATCAAAGAAATAAGAAATACGCGAACGCGGATTTAGATACTCTTTTACTTTATCCGGTAATTTTGACGGATGAATCGCGTTAACTATCTTTATATCTTTTGAGGCAAGATCAATGATTGGCGCTTGAGTCCTTGGTACTGATGGATCGTAAACCAAGACATTCGGGAATAATAAATGCGATGCATTCACTGAGATAACCAGGCCGACCATATTATTAGAAAGCTGAACTACGGTACCCGGAGGAAACACGCCCATAAACTTAATTAGGATGTTCAGGTTCTCTTCTTTATATAGGTGTTTACAGTTCTTATATAAATGAGAGAGTGCGGTATAAGGAATCTTTTGATCTGAGACTATCGGTGTATGACACAAGTTATCAAACGCATTGGCTACAGCAATAATTTGAGCAAACTCGTTGATCTCATCTCCTTTCAGGCCTTTAGGATAACCAGACCCATCTCTTAGCTCATGGTGCTGCGCGATCACAATTCTCGCGACTTCGGGAAAAGCCTCGATTTGACTCGCAAGATCGACGCCATATTTAGTGTGCAACTTTAAGTAGTTGGTTTCTGGCTCTGTTAGAGGTAGTTGCTTTCTTAATATTGCAGTCGGGATTTTTATTTTCCCGATATCATGGAATAGTGCGGAGAAGGAAAGCTCTTTCAACTGTGCTGCTGAGTACCCTTTAGCACGGCCAATCATCATCGAGATAACAGCCACGTTCAATGAGTGGAAATAAATATCTTC
>NZ_JADDYG010000456.1:760-3025 GCF_015163535.1 Vibrio sp. OPT46
ATTAGTTTCTGGCTCTGTTAGAGGTAGTTGCTTTCTTAATATTGCAGTCGGGATTTTTATTTTCCCGATATCATGGAATAGTGCGGAAAAGGAAAGCTCTTTCAACTGTGCTGCTGAGTACCCTTTAGCACGGCCAATCATCATCGAGATAACAGCCACGTTCAATGAGTGGAAATAAATATCTTCAAACTCATTTTTTCCGTTCATCAGATGTAACGTAACATTATCATCGCACATTAACTTCTCGACGATATCTTCAATAAGAAGCTTTGCTTCATCAACTGCTGCTGTCGGACGGTTACGGATTTTAGTCATGACTGAACGCATACGAGCCAGAGAGCGCTCAAACTCTTTTTCACACTGAATCACGCGTCGACGGTATGCACTTAACTTTTCTATGCGGTTTTGTTTTTCTTGCCACATTTTTTGAGTTTCATGATCTAACGACGCTTCATTTGTTACTCTGTCAGCTTGTCTTTGATCAACAGGGAGTGGAACGGCATCGCTTTGCTCTGGATTAAAGTAAACGAACTTTACGCCGAGGTGGCGGATCATCTCGACTTGCTCTTGGTCTTTAATCTTAAAGCTATTGAGTAGAAAGGGGTGATCGTTCCACTTTAGCGGAAGACGGATATGTAATCCGGGTTGAATACGATCGACCGTTAGTTTAATGGCTGCCACTTATTCACTACTGATTTATATTTCTTAAGAGAGTTAGAATACTAGTAAATTTTGTGAATAAATTCATCAGTAACTATCAAAACATCAAACCGTTATTTCTAAGCGACTCACTTGATTAGATAGAAGTAAGCTACTTTAAGGAGCGATCTGCTTTGCGTATTTTAAGCTTGGCCTCGAACACAGGCTTGTCTATTACTTCTTGACCTTTGACTAGTCCCATTAACGTTTGTACCGCTACACGGGCCATGTCACTGATAGGAAAGTGCACTGCTGATACTGTAGGGTAAAGACTTTCACAAAGATCAACACTGTCAAAGCTAGTTAATGAGATTTGCTCTGGTACAGAAATACTGTGCTCGTGTAAGTACTGCATTGCGCCAACCGTCATTTCTTCACTGCACGAAAAGACAGCCGTCACATCAGGGTGTCGTTGTAAAATTGCAGCCATTGCATCATAACCACTTTGCCGGCCATAATTCCCTTCTTCACACCAGCTTTCATCAATATCTATACCAGCATCCTTCATTGCATCAATATACCCAAGCTTTCTCAATACACTGTTATGACGTTGGGATGGACCGGCAATACAAGCAATCTTTCGATGACCACCAGCTAAAAGGTGCTCAACGGCAATACGGCTTGCATGATGATGGTTAAAGATAACACAACGCTCTTCTATTCCTTCCACGTAGCGATCCAGGAGAACGAAAGGTGTTGGCTGTTTAGCTAATTCACGTAAGTCATCATCTGACAAATAACGACTATGAAGTACATAGCCGTCACAACGTAAATCATTAAAACGCTGAATTGCCTCTTTTTCACCTTGTGCAGAATGATGGCCTTGAGCTGTAATCAAAAACTTCTTATGAATATCTAGCTCGGTTTGAACCTGCTCCATCATCTCGCCAAAGAAGCCCCCCGTATAGTAAGTCACCAATAACCCAACCATATTACTGGATGAGGTTGCGAGTGAACGAGCAATTGCACTGGGACGATAATTCAATTGCGCCATAGCTTGCTCTACTTTTTTTCGAGTTTCCTCGCGAAATTTCCCCTCTCCATTAATAATTCGAGAAACGGTAGAGCGATTTACACCGGCGAGTTCGGCTACATCTTTAATCCTTGCCATAATGCTATTGGGTCCAACTGCAATTGTTATTAAATATTCGTTTGTGTAGAACGGCTGCCAGCAATTCGTAAGGTGCTATAGGGGGCGAAGCTGGCAGCCTTTAATCATACACCGACCGTTTGATTGGTAGAAACAAGCTCAGAGTAATCCGTGACAGTTATACCATGATGAGCTAACTGTTCTTTTAAAATGGGAGAGGTAAGAACTTGTAACTCTAGCTCTCGCTGAAGCGCATAGCCACTCTTTAAGATAAGCGCCTGATCGGCCTCTGCCGGGTGGCACATCACCTCAACCAAGTCATAGTCAGCTTTTAAGCTCAATAAATGTGCCATTAAACCATCCAAGCTCACTTTTTGGTCATAAAACTCATCAGTAAAGATATACCTGATTGTCATCGATTCTTGACACAAGCCAGTGCCCCGCAGTGGCACTCGGTATTCATTCGCTACTTCTTT
>NZ_JADDYG010000456.1:3035-6090 GCF_015163535.1 Vibrio sp. OPT46
GATGTGCCATTAAGCCATCCAAGCTCACTTTTTGATCATAAAACTCATCAGTAAAGATATACCTGATTGTCATCGATTCTTGACACAAGCCAGTGCCCCGCAGTGGCACTCGGTATTCATTCGCTACTTCTTTAATAACGGGCAAAATTTGAGGGTGAGTATGCGCGTGATGATGGCTATCTAAGTGGCTTAGCTCTAACCCAAGCGATAGAAAATGTTCCACCTGAGCTTTTGCTTCATCATAAACGACCTGAGTTTCGAAGTCCTGCTTACTCCAAAGTTCGTCATAATTGATAAAGTGCGCTCGGCCGTTGGTCAAGTTAGGATGCTTCGTTATAGGCACACCTGCTGTAAACCTAAGATGAACGCCAATTTTCAAGTCTGGATTATGGCGAGCTAGTTCTAAGGCATGTTGCTCAGCATCCATACCCACCATCATGGTGGTTGAATGAACCACACCTTGCTGATGAGCTTTAACGATGCCGCTATTTACACCTCTCGTTAAACCAAAATCATCAGCATTAAAAATGACTTTCATCGGCGCCCTTCCTTAGTCTTACAACGTCGTTAGTTTAAATTGAGGTAAATACGGAGCGTTCACCGCCAGAATATCATCCAGAATTGACTTGGCGCGGCCAATGTCAGGCACCAATGGGTTATTGGTTAATGCCATAAGCGCCTTGTCATAATTACCTTCGACAGCAGCTTCTATTGTTAGCTGCTCATACGCTTTAACTTGATGGAGTAATCCTTTGATATTGTTTGACAACTCGCCAACCGCAAGAGGTTTCGCCCCCCAGCTACCAATCACGGCACTACATTCAATCACAGCATCGTCAGGTAGGCCGTTGATCGCTCCATTATTTAAAACGTTAACAACATGAATACTATTACGATTGTTATAAATTGAATCAACTAGGTTCAGTGATGCATCAGAATAATAAGCACCACCCCGCTCCTCTAACTCTTTCGGCTTATGATCGAGGGTAGGATCTTGATAGAGCTTAAATAGCGCATTTTCTGTTTCCATTACCTGCTCAGCACGAGTGCCTTTTTCATCGGCACTTTGTTTCTCTTCAGCAAGCATGGCATCAGTTTGGTAGAAGTAACGATGATAAGGACATGGTATCGCCCCCAGTGCTTTTAGAAATGCCGGATCCCACGGCTCTTCCCAGATATTCTTCATACTGAAGTTGGCACCATCACCGACTTTCTCTAATACCGTTTGAGTAATATCTTCCCCATTGAGCCATGCTTTGTGTACCCACACGAGATGGTTTAACCCAGCAAACTCAAGTTGTAGCTCTTTTGGCTCGCACTCCATCATTTCTGCAATCATCATTTCCATTGAAACGGGCACATTGCATAAACCAATACTTTTTACTTTGGTGTACTTACTGACCGCTTCGGAAACTAAACCCGCTGGGTTGGTGAAATTGAGCATCCATGCGTTTGGAGCCAACTCTTCAATGTCTTTACAGATATCAAGAATGACCGGAATGGTTCGCAGTGCTTTAGCAAAACCACCAGGGCCCGTTGTTTCTTGGCCGATGACGTCGTACTTGATTGGGATTCGCTCATCGTTAGCGCGTGCAGCAAGGCCACCAACACGAAACTGCGTCATCACAAAATCCGCATCTTTTATCGCAGCACGGCGATCGAAACCGGCTTTTATCTCAATTTTTGCTCCGGCTTTATCGACCATTCGCTGAGCCAATCCTTTGATGATCTCAAGCTTCTCAGCTCCTGACTCAATGTCCACAAAATGGATTTTCTTAACGGGTAAATATTCTAAGCGCTTAATAACCCCTTCAACCAATTCCGGGGTATAGCTACTACCACCGCCAATAATGGCAAGTTTGATCGCCTCTCTAGACATTTTCATCCCCCTTTATTTGTTCGAGATTTTTTTGTTCAGTGCGACGATTTCTACAGCCATCTCTTGAGCCAAAATCGTAGTCATTAGGTGATCTTGAGCATGCACCATCACTAACGTCATCGGGACTTTCCCTTCTCCCTGATCTTCTTCAATAAGCTGAGTCTGTATTAAGTGGGCTTTATTAATGCACTCTCTTGCTTGAGAGAGCCTCTCATCAGCCGCTTCAAAATCTTGTTCTCGAGATAAACGCAATGCCTCGTAGCTTAAACTTCTGGCTTCACCAGCATTGCAAATGATCTCCATTACAACCAATTCTTGTTCCATCATTTTCTCTCCGAAAATCGGGCCGCGGTAATTGCGGCCCATTAAGCACAGTTAAGCAGTAACGCCTTCGCCTGACGGCTGCGTATCACCTTTAGTTTCCTTCGTCGTTGGTAGTTCTTGCTCCAACATTTGCTTCTCAAACATTTTGAAGAATGGGAAGTAGATGATTAGATCAAGAATTAATAAACCAATGACGAGCAATACTGGCGCAAAGGTCCAACCGCTACCCCACGAAGCACCTATCAGTGCCGGTGTTGTCCAAGGTGTTGTAGCGACACCCATACCCACAAAGCCGACATGCACAGCAAAGTACGCAATCGTAGCGTTGATGATTGGAGCGAAGACGAACGGGATAAACAAGGTCGGGTTCATCACAACTGGGCTACCGAAGATCACAGGTTCGTTGATTTGGAAAAAGCCAGGCACCGCACTCATTCGACCAATGCTCTTAAGGTGAACAGAACGGCTAAACGACATCAGCATAACAAGAGCAAGTGTTGCACCAGAGCCGCCAATAAAGATGTAAAAATCCCAGAACGGTTGAGTAAATACGTTTGGAATCGGTTCACCTGCAACAAAGGCTTCAATGTTGGCACCAATGTTGGTCAAAAAGATTGGAGAAAGCAGTCCAACAACAATTGCAGCACCATGAATACCCGCAAACCAAAGTAGCTGGCAAAGCAATAAAGCGCCAATAATGGCAGGCAATGAGTTAGACGCACTGATTAGCGGTTTAAAGATAGCCATAACAGCATCTGGAATCAGCATGTCGTACTGGGTTTGTACGAAAAGGCTAAGTGGATATAAGGTAATGAATATCGCTAAGACTGGTAGCAATACTTCAAATGATCG
>NZ_JADDYG010000456.1:6204-6892 GCF_015163535.1 Vibrio sp. OPT46
TCCCGGTTCCGCCCATGTGAGACATAGACAACGCGCCATCTTTAGCTGGGGCCGCAATGAGTAAAAAAGACATTAGTGACAATACAGCACTCGTGATCCCATCCATCTTGTAAGCCTTCGCTAAACTATAAGCAACGCCCAGCGAAACAAAAATGGTCATGATCCCCATCGACATGTTGTAGGGCATCATTATGGTATCAAAATGTGTAGTGGCGAAATCGAGCCAAATTCGACCAAAAGTAAAGGTTGTATCTTCGGCAAATGGGGGGAATGCAAAAATCAAAATGAAACTACCAACAATAATAAACGGCATTGCGACAATAAAACCGTCTCTCATTGCGCGAACATGGGGCTGATTCCCCACTTTAGCTGCTATAGGGGCTATATGCTTTTCGACTGCGCCTATAATTGCGTCATAAAGCTTCATAGAATCCATCCTTATTTTAGGCAAAAGAATCCCACATCAAATATTTATATTTGATGTACAGTTATCTTTTTAATTTAAAACTATAGTTTAGTTAATTAATTCTAATGCTTGCTCTAGTACTTCTTCTCCCTTCATCATTCCATAATGCTGAGGAGAAATAGCATCAATGTTTTTACCATGCTCTTGCGCCGTTTTTCTTAGCTCTTCTAGCTGAAAACGTACTTGAGGCCCGAGAAGACAAACATCGTACTCTTTAATTGC
>NZ_JADDYG010000456.1:6902-9231 GCF_015163535.1 Vibrio sp. OPT46
ATCATAAAGCTTCATAGAATCCATCCTTATTTTAGGCAAAAGAATCCCGCATCAAATATTTATATTTGATGTACAGTTATCTTTTTAATTTAAAACTATGGTTTAGTTAATTAATTCTAATGCTTGCTCTAGTACTTCCTCTCCCTTCATCATTCCATAATGCTGAGGAGAAATCGCGTCAATGTTTTTACCATGCTCTTGCGCCGTTTTTCTTAGCTCTTCTAGCTGAAAACGTACTTGAGGCCCGAGAAGACAAACATCGTACTCTTTAATTGCATCTTCAAACGCATTCACTGACATTGCATCAATTCTGCACTCAATTCCTTTATTTTCAGCAGCTTGCTCCATTTTCTTAACAAGCATACTGGTGGACATCCCTGCGCTACAGCATAAAAGGATCTTTTTCATAGCCTTACTCCCGTTGTGTAAATTTCAACCTGTAAAAACTGTAGCAAAAATAACCAAGACAAAAAAGCGCAACCGGTTGCATTATTCGTGAACACAATCCCAATTTAGAAAATACCACCTATTTTTTTGTAATTATTTAGGTCTAGGATAAAAGTTATAAAATAATTTAAGACATCACATTAAGTTTCAAATTATCAATATTTTACTACTGACAACGTCGTTATTAATTTCTTAAAAGGAATAGAGAATGAAATTTAATAAATTGGCTATTGCAACGCTTGTAAGTGCCGCACTATCACAACACTCATTTGCTCAAACCGACTCTAAAGGCACCATTTATCTAACGTTTGATGATGGACCAATCAATGCATCTATTGACGTTATTCAAGTACTTAACCAGGAAGATATCAAAGCGACGTTTTACTTTAATGCTTGGCATTTAGATGGAATTGGTGATGAGAATGAAGACCGTTCCCTAGAAGCCTTAAAGTTCGCATTAGACACTGGTCATATTGTTGCGAACCACAGTTACGATCACATGGTGCACAACTGCGTGGATGAATTTGGACCGAACAGTGCTACGGAGTGTAATGCGACCGGGGACCACCAGCTTAACTCGTATCAAGACCCTGTTTACGATGCCTCAATGTTTACGGAAAACTTATCTGTGTTAGCAAAGTATTTGCCGAACATTACAAGCTACCCGAACTACAAGGCAACAGAGTTTGCTAGACTGCCCTACACCAACGGTTGGCGCGTGACGAAAGACTTCAAAGCAGATGGGTTATGTGCCACGTCTGATAACCTGAAACCTTGGGAACCAGGATATGTATGCGATACATCCAACCCATCCAACAGTGTAAAAGCAGCTATCGAGGTTCAAAATATCCTAGCGAATAACGGCTATCAAACTCACGGTTGGGATGTGGACTGGGCACCCGAAAATTGGGGCATTGAAATGCCAGCAAACAGCCTTACAGAAGCAGAAGCATTTCTTGGATATGTGGATTCCGCGTTAAACACTTGTGCACCAACAACGATTAACCCGATCAACTCCAAAGCTCAAGAGTTCCCATGTGGTACACCTTTACACGCCGATAAAGTTATCGTATTAACTCACGAGTTCCTATTTGAAGATGGTAAGCGTGGCATGGGTGCAACGCAAAACCTACCTAAGCTCGCTATGTTTATACAGTTAGCAAAACAAGCGGGTTATGACTTCGACACAATGGATAACTACACACCGAACTGGCAAGTTGGTCATAACTACGACGCTGGCGATTACGTCTTACACCTAGGTACTGTATACCAGGCTGTAACAAACCATACTGCACAACAAGATTGGGCACCGTCTCCAACCTCTAGCCTCTGGACAAATGCGGACCCAGCCACTAACTGGACTCTGAATGTTTCCTATAAACAAGGCGATGTGGTGACTTATCAAGGTTTGCGTTATCTAGTTGATGTACCGCACGTGTCCCAAGCAGACTGGACTCCGAACACTCAGAATACCTTGTTCACTGCTCTATAGGCTGTTCCTACTATCACCATGTAGTAGTTTGCGCGAGGCATACCCTCGCGCTTTTTTGTTTTGAAGATCAATATACAACAAAGCCCCGACTTTCATCGAGGCTCTGTCTTAAAATATGGTACCGGTGGACAGAGTTGATTGGACTGGCATCCCTGCCGCCACCGCGAAGGCAACGCTAACTTCCTTTTGATATTTACGAGCACCTAAAACGACGAAAGGCCGCTATAAAAGCGACCTTTCTATGTATGGTACCGGTGGGCGGACTTGAACCGCCACGCCCGAAGGCAACGGATTTTGAATCCGTCGTGTATACCAATTTCACCACACCGGCATCTTTGGGCTATTGCCCTTTGATGGTTGGCATTATACGTAAGCTTTTGACCTGCGCAA
>NZ_JADDYG010000457.1:0-455 GCF_015163535.1 Vibrio sp. OPT46
ATTCTGAACTGCGAGGGACGAGCGTGATTCAGAATCTATCGTCCGGTTGAGCAGTGGTTAAGCTGAGCGGGAAAGAATAGGAGCTTGCTGTGACGAGATTTTTAGTCTCGCTAAGGCTCGCTAGAATGACGAACTCTTTTGATTTAGAAACTGTTAAAGCCATCGTCATTCTGAACAGCGAGGAACGAGGTGATTCAGAATCTATCATCCGGTTGAGCAGTGGTTAAGCTGAGCGGGAAAGAATAGGAGTTTACTGTTGGCAGGTTCTTAGTCTTGCCGAGACTCGTTAGAATGACGAATTCTTTTGATTTAGAGGTTGTGAAAGCCATCGTCATTCTGAACTGCGAGGAACGAGTGTGATTCAGAATCTACGCACAGAGCGCTCCGAGTTTGAACTGAGCGATTGAATTACAATGGGAAAGTAACAGCGAATAATGAAGGAGAATGAATCATCG
>NZ_JADDYG010000458.1:0-221 GCF_015163535.1 Vibrio sp. OPT46
ACAACATTTACTTTTGAGTCAGCAATGTTGTTTTCATCAAAAGAAAAGTCACCAGAAAATGTATTGAAACGACCTTTGATGAAACTGTAACCCAAGTGGCTAACTTTAAAGTTGATTGAAGCGTGAGCACCTTTGGTATCGATGACATAATCTGCAGCTTGCGCACCAAATGGCAGTGCCATAGCGATAGCTAATCCTGTAGCGAAAAGTGACTTTTTCAT
>NZ_JADDYG010000459.1:0-302 GCF_015163535.1 Vibrio sp. OPT46
AGCTCTCCAGTGCTAGCAGATGACTTCATCAACCACAGGTTTGTACCATTAAAACTGTATATCGGTAGCAAGTCGCTACGCTTAGAGGCTCGGACAATGTCAGGATTGATATTATCGAGAATGAGCGGCTCAGAACTTGGGGTAGGGTAGTAAGCTAATACCATGTGAAACTGATTCAGTTCGATGGCTTTTACGTATATTAAACGCATCTTTGAATCTGGTATTCCTAGCTCGAGTAAAGAGAAGTACTTAGCAATAGTGAAATCTTCACAGTCTCCTGCGTTACTCCCTAAAAATTCGAG
>NZ_JADDYG010000046.1:0-571 GCF_015163535.1 Vibrio sp. OPT46
CGACTTAGTCATACCGCATTTCGTAAGTCAGAAAATAACCCTTTAAAGTTTTCTGCAAACTTAGAAGATGCGATTCATAACTTATATAACCGTCAAACTGCTAGCTTCTTAAAGCCAAATGCAGCCATTAAAGAAGCATTTAATGACATCGAAAGTCATGAGCAAGCCTTAATGAAAGGTGTTGAAGGTACGGTTTCGAGTGTTATGTCACTTGTTGAACCTACTTCTATATACTCAGATGCTTTAGCGAAAGACACGGTTATTAATAAGGTTATTCCAGCTAGAAAATATGCTCAAAGTTGGAAGAGGTTTGAGGATATTCACGAAAAGCTATCCGATGATATTATCAATAAAGAGTCTCCGTTCTATTTAGAAGACTTCGCTAAGCACTATGAATTAGCAATAAAAAACAAAGGCTAGGAATTAGGGTGATGAAAAAGTTTTACCAATATATTTTGTTATTAATTTCAATGGCTTTATTTGGGTGCTCAGCAGCGAACCTAGTTGTTGATCCATACTCAGATTTAGAAATAGCAGCAAGTCATAACATTAATCCTGATTCAAACGGCAG
>NZ_JADDYG010000460.1:0-316 GCF_015163535.1 Vibrio sp. OPT46
CAATCAATTGTTGTGAATCCATGCTTGGAATAATAGGATTCGAGATGTGTAAACGCGAAGCAATAATCGCCATCAGTGAAAACATTGTTTTTACAATGAGTTAGTAGTTCTTTTCCAATCCCTGTTCCCCTAACTTTCGGAATGACCAACATTCCTGTCAATAGACGAACTTTATCTACACTTTTTAAACGTAGTAACGCAATGATTTCACCTTTATGGCTTGCTGTAATGATCAATTCATCTTTTTTGGCTCGACCCGCAGGGTAATACGCCTTGTATAGTTTCTTAATGAGGGGGAGCTTGATGGGATTTAACA
>NZ_JADDYG010000461.1:0-343 GCF_015163535.1 Vibrio sp. OPT46
CAGTGGCAAAACACCGACCTATCGGAGCTTATGGAAACGCTAGACCAGCCTGAGTCCTATCAAGCGACCGCACTTTTTGAATATACGCTTAACGGTGAAGTGGACATGGTATCGAGCCAGAGCCAAGGTTCAGTTCAAGACTGCAATATCCGAATTCGCACCCTTCAGCTTTACACCAGTGCGCTCAACTCGGTGATGCGCCATTACAAGTTAACCGACCCCAATATCCCCATGAAGCTGCGCGATATCAAAATGGGTGAGCAGCTTTTCTTCGGCCATACTCGCACTCGCTAAACCACATTTCGCATTACCTCGGAATAACAGGGGTAATGCGAGTTTCCTA
>NZ_JADDYG010000462.1:0-365 GCF_015163535.1 Vibrio sp. OPT46
CTGAAAGAAGCGGGTATTCTGCTCACTTTGAAAAAGCAAGGGTTAGTTCATTTGGGCACTTGGCAGCAAGGCCAAGTTGATCATTATGATGATTTGAAGAAGCTGCTTACCGATTTGAAATCGGGCGTTTTGGATGTGGCTTACATTCCTGACGACATCGTTCACAACATGATTGCACAAGATCAAGTCAATGGCTTGGTGATCAATGCGGAGGACGTTTTGACGTTCTCTAATGCATTTGCGGTTGCAAACCACAATACACAACTGCAACACATGTTGAACAGCATCATCGAAACCATTGATTCTAACGAGATCGAAAAACTGCTGCGTTCTCACCGAAGCTTCAAACTGACTTATGGCTATGA
>NZ_JADDYG010000463.1:0-763 GCF_015163535.1 Vibrio sp. OPT46
CGCCCTGCCAACGGCGACTATTGATACTTACCGCCAATACGTATCTATCGTTTGGGACACCCGCTAGCTCCAATGAATTTGGATAGTTAGACTCGTAAGTCTTTTTCCACATTTGCTCGTACTGGCCATCAATGTAGTCATACAAACCGACCTCAAGTTGCGGTAATGGACAATGAGGATTACGAAGTGCGCTCTTTTCTACTTTCCAATTCTCTTTAGATGTCCAACGAACATATTGAGAAGAATTTGAATCTCCAAGTATTACCCAAGTTCGATACTCTTGTTTATCAGTAGAAACAACGGTTAAGTGATATAAACCAGCTTCAAGCTTACCGGTTAAGTTATAGCGTTTCGAGTAACTACGCTCGTTGGCAAGTTCTGTCCCGTTCGGCTGTTGTTCATAGCTGAATGAACTGTCCGCGGATATAGAATCATCCACCCATCGATTAAATGAAATATTTTCGATGTCAGTTGTAGCTCTTAGCTTGATCACCAATCTAAATGTATCTCGCCCAGGGCTTTGAATAGTCTGACGAATAACGTTCACACCACTTATCCAATCAGGCAGCGTTACACCAGTGAGAGCCTTGCCACAGTTTTTAGATAGTGACTGACCAAGAAGATCATTAAGGTGAGGAGTCAAATCTTTACTTGGTTCCGTTTGCCAGAGTTCAACAAGAGAGTTGAACATACCCGCAAGATCATCTTCAAGTAAGTGTTGATGTGCCTGTGTTAAAGGCGTGTTAGTTTGAAACCAGTCCAT
>NZ_JADDYG010000464.1:0-507 GCF_015163535.1 Vibrio sp. OPT46
GAAGCGTTTGTGCAGAGAGTGCAAGATGATGAGTCTGGACAGTTAGTTACTGAGTTGATTGAGGTCACCGACTGGGGATGCTCAAACGGCAATTATCTTGAAGAGATGAGCTTGTTTATTCAAGAAGTTCAAAAGTAAAAAACCGAGCGTTAAGTCGCTCGGTTTTTCTGTTTGTGGAACGCTTTTGTGCGCTGGCTCGTCAGGACGTTTACTCCTCTGGATACTCGCCCATACCTTGCGTTTTACCTTCCGCTTTCCAATGCTCTCCAGGAGCAAATGCTTCATCGCATAAATCTACGGTGTAGCCCATTTCTGTGATTTCCTTCAAAGTGAGGTTATCAGCAATATTTGCAACTTCCCCCGATTTATTCCGTAACTCCATGTTGATCTCTCCTCTGTAGGTAGACGAGTGGCATCAATGCACAGTGAAGAATGCATTGGTAACCTTTGTTCTAAGTATATAACCCTCTGCTAAAAATGAAGGTTTAATACTCTTTTTAAGTGTGG
>NZ_JADDYG010000465.1:0-202 GCF_015163535.1 Vibrio sp. OPT46
TACAGTCTGCTCCCTTTGGCCACTCGGGAACCCCTCCAGGGTATTTTTATACTTAAAAGTTAGTTTCCCAACCTAGCTTCCAAGTTGTTCTCATGTTTAAAGGAAAAACATAAGAAAGAATATGGTGGAGGGGGACGGATTCGAACCATCGAAGGCAGTGCCGGCAGATTTACAGTCTGCTCCCTTTGGCCACTCGGGAACC
>NZ_JADDYG010000466.1:0-841 GCF_015163535.1 Vibrio sp. OPT46
GTTTCTTGATAACACTGATATCTTCAATGCGAGCTTGCCGAATATTTAACATATATAAATCCTTTTAACTTACCGTCCTCTCGCGGCTACATAACGCCCAATTAAGGTGTGAGGCACGCAATACCAATGCTACCGCATACCACCTTAACCACTACAACCAACGCATACCAAAAATGCCACGCGTGCCGAATCACTCTTAAATTGTTTGTTATAAAGCGGACTCTACGTTAAACGCCTTTTCGAACCACACTGAGCTTATGTACTGCCCATGTTTCTTCGCATATTCATTGAAAACTCCGACTTCTCTGAAACCAAACCGTTTATGTAATGCAACTGATGCGTCGTTTGGTAATGCAACACCCGACAATACACGATGGACACCATAGGCACGAATTGATGAGAACAACTGAGTATATAGTTTAGAACCTAAACCTTTCCCCTTTGCTTCTTGTGCCAGATAAACGGTCACTTCTACGGTGTCGTCAAAAGCTGAAATTGCTCTGTACTGTTGGGAACATGCAAAACCTAGCAACACGCCGTTTTCTGTGGCTACATATAGTTGATATTTGGTAGTGCTAGAAAACTGAGAAAACCATTTCTGACGATTTTCCAGAGTAAATGGAGCTTCATCAAAGCGTGCATTAGTGTGCTCAATATAAAAATTAAAGATGTCGGTGATACCAGCAACATCTTCAAGTTTACCTGTTCGAATTTCCACGAAATGTCCTTTTTCTTCGAGCTTTATAACGCCTTGTTAAGGTGTGAGGCACGCAATACCTAAGCTTCCGCATACCATCTTAACCACTAGAACTAACGCATAGTAAAAATGCTACGCGTGCCG
>NZ_JADDYG010000467.1:0-621 GCF_015163535.1 Vibrio sp. OPT46
CATCATCGGGGATACTAATATAAATTTTTCATTTGGCGCTATACAAGAATTGAATCGCGTTCCGTCGCCGGAACGCTGTGAGTCAAAACAAGGTCAAACGTGATATGACATTCAAAGCCGTGCTCCGTTCGGAGACCATTTACTAAGTTGGTGCTCCTCTTTGTTTGGTTCATTTGATAGTGTTTTTGCCTGAGGTTTTTGACCAAGCAAAGCACTTCTTGATCGCTGCTTCTACGATAGATATTTCTACAAAACTACCACTTGTTTAATCCTCTTCGGTATCAAGTGGCATTAGCCATTTATTGAAAGCACCCTAAATCTAACAGTTGCCTTTTTATTTCAGCGAACTGGTCAATGTCAATTATGCTTAGTTGCAGCATTCTATTTGTAATGAATTTTGGTGTTACGTTCATCTGTAAAGCTATCTGCCTCAAACCAATATCTTGACTCAAGTAATTCATCAATTGCTCGTCACTCGAACTGTTCCAGCTATTGGTGGAACGAGGAACACTTTGAGTGATAATAGTGTTGGTCGAGGTTGCATTTTTCGGCAATTGTTTAGGTTTAATTGATATTTGGTTCTCTGTGTTGTGGCATAAAGAACTTATGCTTTCTACTAGC
>NZ_JADDYG010000468.1:0-1581 GCF_015163535.1 Vibrio sp. OPT46
TGTCCCCGTTTTTTTCGCGATTTGATTTAAGGAACGTGCGTCATGTGCGCCCGGTTTTTTCACCAATAACTCATGCACTTGTTCGTACTTATCTCGCTGGTTTTGCCAAACATTTAATGCGTAACTTGCCGAGTTGTAACCGTTCTTCTCGTATTGTTCTTTAAAAGAGACATTGAGGTTAAGCACTTTTACCTGCGGATATTCCTTACCAACTTTGACCAGCTCTCCTTCTAAACGTTTACAAAAAGGGCAGCTGTAGTCTGTTACGTTAATAATGGTTAACTCAGGGTTTTCAGCACCAAAAGAGGAATGTTTGCCATCACTTAGATATTGACGAACCTCCTTCAAGGTGTCGCCAAATGACTGTTGATACGCAATGTACTCTTGAAGGTTTTGGTGCAATGAATCAAGAATTTGAGGGTTATCTTTTAGTATCTGATTAACTTCCTCTAGCTTTTGTTCTGCGGTCTTTTCTGATGCGAAAGATACGGCAGATACGATAGCCATCGTTAACGCCAAAAGTGTACGAGTGAATGTCATAATATTTCCTAAAACTTTTAAATTTCGTTGTTTGTTATGTGAAGTGAATAAAATATGTACAAAAGTCAGGCAGAAAGGTCTCTCGCCTTGCTGGCTTTATTCTCTAAACACGCAAAGTTTTAGGTGAACCCGATACTTTTCCGGTATCGGTTCTGTGTATTCCAGATAACGAATTGCTGTGGTTGTCATCGGCAGCGCCACAATCAAAGCAAACAGAAAAAATGGAATAAGAATATGATCAAACTGATGTTGGTACGCTTGAACCAGCTTTTCTGAAAGGTCGCAAGATGGTGATAAATTCACACTCTCATCTTGCTGACTCTGTATTTGGTGAGCCTTCGGGCAGCTTTTCGAGAAACCAGAATTTTGGCTTAAGCATATCATCACCACCCAAAGCACGAGGGCGAGTGTCCATTTGGCTATTTTATATTGTGAGCGTAACAATGGGTCGTATAGTCCTGTTAATTCTGGTTTATGCCGTTTACATATGACCGGGCCATCCTAACCTAAATTTCGTGGCTGAATGTTACTTTCGAGTTAATCGATATTGCCTCAATGCCAAAGTATGAAGTACGTCATGAATGTTGTAGAAAGCAATATTCGTCAGAATCATTTGTTGAGTTGATGAAGAAGTCGTGAGCTATCGATATAGATTAAAATACCTAATTGTTGGCACAAATTTTTATTATCTTTCAATTGTGATTGGAATCATAAAACAAAACTTCATAACTGAGTCGCGATAATGTTCGGCAGGCGGATTGATTTTGATCATCTCTCTAGCACATTATTCAGGTGAACATATGTGTTAAGTTCCACATGTGTAGGTAATGTTATGAAAATTCCTGTTCAAACTGAGCGTAAAGTTACACTGGGGTGCTACGTTGCTCTGGCGTTTGCGGTTGTGTTCTTTTCTGGCCTGATGCAATCTAGCGAATGGTACGGTGTATTCGATTTTACAACGCTCAATGGCTCTTTCGGCAAGGTGGCGTATGGTGTCACCGAAACGGCTGACGGTGTGCAAGTTGCAACAACGTCGCTTCG
>NZ_JADDYG010000469.1:0-330 GCF_015163535.1 Vibrio sp. OPT46
TTCCCAAAAAAGTTCAACAGAGGATTCGTAACGTTTTTCCGCATCAGGGCTTCAAAGCAAACAAAGGCAAGAAGCGCGCTTAATTACATATCAGTTACTTCATCATGTTAAATGGGACGCAATGTGGCGTCCCATTTTCGTATCTACAGAAAAATTACTTATCATCGAACAATCAACAACATAAACGGACCAAAACGATGAGATACGTTGTAACTTTAATGATACTGATCTTTGCAAGTACTTCAGTTTTTGCTGACGATTCAGAAACGAACCTGTTGGCTAAAAAGATTAAGACTAAGCTTCAAAAGAAAGTAGACAATAAGTTTGATG
>NZ_JADDYG010000047.1:0-5247 GCF_015163535.1 Vibrio sp. OPT46
GCTTTTTACTGTACGGTTGATCTGAATCTGAAAAATGCTATGAAAACCATTGTACGTGTAGAAACCCGAAATGCCTTGTGATAGCGGTTTTCCACTAGCTCGCTCGAACTGCTCAAGCCCTTTAGGTCCCAATACATCAGTCAAGCGAAATGAAGGTACATGACTCTTAGAAAATTGTATTTTCATTCGCTGATAAGCACGTTCAGGTAGAGACATTTGAGTCAACACTTCTCGAGCACTCGTCACGGCAGCAGTGTTGTAAGTAAAGCCTTGTCCATCGTTGCCTAATAAATATTGAGTGTGCTGTAGCAAACGTCTTCTTAAGTCTGCGTTTAGCTCACCCGGATATTGACGTTCGAAATAAAAGTTAAACCAAGCCAACACTTCATCTTGTTGATATTTGTCTGGATTGAATAACATCAAATACGTTTTTAACGTTTCGTACAAATACTCACGATGCTGTTGATTGCTCTCCATTTCTGACACCAAGCTATCAAGAAGCAGAGGGGCGTAATATTGGGTCAAAGCATCAGAATATGCATTGTTTGCCGCCTGAGACACTTTGTCTCCTTGATAGAGACCAAACCTCTTTACAGAGTCGGCATCACCGTAGTCGCTTTGCTTTCCGAGAGGAAGCGTCATCAACCTATCTAATGTTTCTACAGCTGAAACAATATCCGCTTCAAAATCTAAACTTTGAGCGCCAATCATTGCATCAATATGGCTCGCTTGTTCATTGGTATCGACAATTAACTGTGAGTTCCACTTATAACTCATAAACCAAAGCGCAGAAGCTCCTAGCAGTAGCGTTGTACATCCAATGTAAACACCTCGACGCATCCAACCTGACTGCTTTTGATAGTGACGATTAACTGTTCCTAACAGTTGCTCTTTGAAAATAACCTTGTCAAAAAGATTCTTTACGAAATAACTATGAGAACCAGTCTGACTCTTTGCTAGAGCTAAACGATTTAACCCAAGTCCATTGGTTGATTCATTCATCAGCTTATCGACTGGTAAGCCTTCTTGAACCGAACTCAACATAAACACACCACGAATCAAGGCAGGCTCTTCAAAACTGTTTTGTGCAAAAATTTCAGCTAAAAACTCGTCAAGATTAGCTTGTAGCACTCTTAATTGCTTTGGAAATTCAAAGATAAGCGCGCGTTTATCTAAATCGTCCTCTGTTTCAAGTATTCTAAGCATACGGGCATCAAGGCGCTCCAACATGCCATGAAATTCTTTGTTGAATAGAGAAATAACGCCTCTTTCATCATCCACTTCACGAGGGAACATGAAACCAAATAATTCCTCTCGCTCTTCCTTACTTAAATCGGCAAAAAACTCATTGAAACCGGCAACTAAATCCATTTTGGTGAGCAATACGTAAATCGGAAACTGCATGCCTAACTGGTTTTTCAGTTCTTGAAGTCTCGACTTAATTGCTCGAGCATGAAGACTTCGCTCGGTTCGAGTCTGAGACATCACGCTGGCTAAACTTATCGTAACAATCGCACCATTAATTGGTCTTTGCGTTCTATACTTTTTCAACAATCCTAAGAAACCATGCCACGCTTTAGAGTCGACCTTTTCTTGACTGTCTTGTGTCGTATACCGGCCAGCCGTATCTATAAGAACTGCTTTATTTGCAAACCACCAATCACAGTGGCGAGTGCCACCTACACCGGCAATAGAGTCAGAGCCAAGGCTGTCTCCTAATGGAAACTCTAACCCCGACTGCTTTAATACGGTTGTTTTCCCCGTTCCAGGAGGGCCAATCAACACATACCACGGTAAGTCATACAAGCTTCTCTTGCCTTTGTGTGTTTTCGTCACTACTTTGACAGCTTGCTCAATACGCTCGCGCATTAAGTCAATTTCACTTGCCGCTTCTTTATCTGATAGGCTATCAACCTCAAGCAACGTTTGAATACTTTCGTCTTCTTTCACCTTTTGCTTATGCTGCTTGGTAACGTTAAATATCGCCCAAAGCAACACCAACACTAGAATAGTGACTAGCCGTTGAAAGTCACTCTTTAGGGGCTCATATCCCGCTATCGCAATAAGTGGACCAACAACCCAAATGAAAATAGAACAAGCAGCGACACCTATAAGACCGAGAAACCATCTTTGAGTAAATATTCTGCCAATTTCTTTAATACGCATCTCTATCTACCTATTATTAATTCGCGACAAGAAGGTCGATTTCAATCCGGCGGTTAATAGCTCGGTTTTCATCACTACTGTTTTCAACTAATGGTCTTGCATCCCCCAATCCCTCGGGTATCACTCGCCCTTCTAATGCACTATTCGAGATCAGTTGTTCAGACATAGCAGTGGCTCGAGCTAATGATAGGTGCCAGTTCGAGGGATATTTACTCGTGAAAATAGGCCTATCGTCGGTGTGACCAGTAACAATGATCTTGCCTTGGGTCGACTCCAATGTTCTCGCAAGCTTAGAAATAACGGGTTGGATGTAAGCGACAACATCAGCACTACCTGATTCAAATAGATCTTGAGACTTTAACGAAATTCTTACCCTGTCTTGCAGCGGCTCAACATTGATTAGCCCCTTACCGATCTCAGTTGCTAGATACATTGAAATCTTTTCTGCAATTGGCGCTGATTTTGATTCTGACGTTGCATCTTGGTTAAGTTGTTGCGGTTGAATCAAATTGACTAATTGAGAAAAGGTGCGATTGGATGCCTTATTTAGCTCATAACTAAAATACATATATATGCAGACCAATAGTGCCGCCGTTACAGAACATACAACCCAAAGAGGAGCTCTATCAGAAGCCTTTGAGCCATTCAAAATGTGTTGGTCGATACTATTGCTTAGTTCCTGAGGGACTCCTCTCCCATAAGTCTTAAGAGTAGCAATAACCTGTCTTCTCAATTTCCGGTGCGATTCCAGTCCATTTTTTTCTAAACGGTATTGACCCAGAAACCCGAGAGATAAGCACACATACATTAGTTCAAGCAAATCTAAGTTCACATCTGGTTTCGCCATGCACTTATCAAGATGCTTAAAGAACGCTTCCCCACCTTGACTGCTAGCATAGAAGGAGCTAAGTAATGAATCGTGACTCCAGAATGAATTCCCACCCCAATTGGTGTTAAGGACAACTTCATCTAGTGAACAGCATAAACAATAACGAGCTGTATCAATGGTATCCAAATCAACGTCATGCTGACGTAATCGGTTCTCATAATCTCTAAGCTTTTGTGCCAATGTCTCTTTTAGAAACAACGGATCGGAATGAGTCGCTGTCGAGCGAATTTGACCGATAATAGATAACAGGCCATTCGCCTCTGCTAGTAGAGAGTTATTCCCATAAGCGACCACTGAATCATTGTTCACCAATTCAGGACTTTTTGAGATAACTACGGTATTATCCACAGACTTTTCTGATTGTGGTTTCGATGCGGGTGCTCTTCCACCCGGTGTTGGTTTTACTATCGTTTGTTCCATACAGAGCGCGCCTATTGATTAATACTCCAAAGCTCAAGTTCAGCATTCGGAAAATGCCCTGATAGGTGAAGCGCAATACCGCCACTATCTTTTAGCCTCATCCAAAATGGCCCTTTCTTGACAACTTCGAAATAAACATAGCCCGTTTGGTAAGGAATCTGTCTCGGGACGACACTCAACGGCACTACGTTTATACCGTTGATCTGATTATTAATTAGATCGCGAATCTGTTCTGCCGGGCCAAACTTGAGTTGCGCTGGGACCAGGCGTCTTATTTCATCTGTTGTGGTGTCTGCTTTAATTGCTAGCACAAATTGGCATGACTCAAGCAAGCGTTTATCTGGAAGCGGCGTCACTTGAATACCGTATTGGCGAGGCTCCAACGGAAGTTTGGTCGCAGTTTGGTCAAGGACAACACTGAGGTACTGACTGAGTATCTGATTCAACTCGCTATAGACACTTGATACATCTAAGTGATCATACGCAAGCAAACTTGGGACTCTTTTAGTTTTATTAGAAAAAGTGGCTAACTCACCAATGTAACCTTTAAGTGTCGTCGCTAATTCCAGTGGATGTAACCTATCTAACTCACTGAAATGCTTTAACTTCGCCTCATATCGGTTCAGCATTTGGAGCATGATGAAATCAACAGCAGATGCCGATGCAGATTTACCCTTAATCAAGCGCTGTGCAATAACGTCAGCACGCATCTTTGTCATCGCGATAACGTTACGTAGATAAGCTGACATAACTTTGTCGCTAAGGAGGTTGATAAGCGGAGGAACGTACTCATCGTCTAGTATAACTTCCCCTTCAGGAGTTACCTCTTTGATCCTTAAGATAGGTAACTCCACATAACCCGCTAATTTGTCATTACTCGCTTTCAACTCTAGGTTAAGGGCTGCAACTTGGATGGTTTCTTCATCTTGTCCTGTAAGGTTATCTATCACGTCGATATCTTGAAGTACATAACGAGAGACGATCGATTCGCTTACATCCGAAACGTTTTTACCTGTAACACTTGAAAGAGGGAGAGTTATTTTTACTAACGTATTTTCAGTGTTTTTATCAATAAGTAGAGGCGAAACTGAATCGTTGGATATTAACGTATTAACCAACGTCATATCTGGCAAAACAGCTTCAAGATGCTCAAGTTCAATAAGACCATCTTTTAGCGCGTGTTTTTTTACTCGACATTTCCAAACTCCCCAATTGTAAGCCCCACCTAACTGATGTAAGCCCTTGAATTCTTGAGAGGTTGCGCGTTCTTGTTGTTGGAAGTGCTGGGGACGTAAAAACATTCCTTCGCACCAAGCCGTCTTGGAGTATTGCGTCATTTATAATTAGCCAACTAAACGTTATTTAACGACCAAAGACAGATCTTCTAACAATACTTGATATGTGTTGTAACCGGTCTTATCCACTTTAATGACTTGTCGCCAATTTGAGTTTTCAATATCTCGAAACGCTACGACAATGCCTAAATATTCTGTCTTTGGAGACATACTTGCTTGATATGTTTCTTTCTGACCTGGAGTTAATGAAACTTCATATTTATTCACTAAATCAGGTCCTAAGACTTTTTCACTTTCTTCATAAATAGAAAAAAAGTCCTGGCTTTCGAAAATGGTATTTGACGTTAATTCAAATACATACACCACTACAGGAGAAGGCCTGCCGTTTGAATCAGGATTAATGTTATGACTTGCTGCTATTTCTAAATCTGAGTATGGATCAACAACTAGGTTCGCTGCTGAGCACCCAAATAAAGC
>NZ_JADDYG010000470.1:0-303 GCF_015163535.1 Vibrio sp. OPT46
CAAGGTTTGCCACAGCGTTTGTTGTTCACGTTGGGCGTAATAGCTCAAGTAGTGGTTGAAAAAAGCGATGCCGTAGATTTCGCCATAGTAGGCAGACAGAACGTTATGAATCATGGTGAGAATCGTGATTTAAACAGAGAATACCGCATTGTAGGAGGGGAAAGCGCGACGTGTAAATACCTGATTAAGAGTAAAAAAGTGCTGTTGACAGAATTCGAACAGAACTTGTGAGAATTTTATGAGAATTCGATGAAGTTGCTGATAGATTTGCTCGTCATTCTTAGAGGCAAGAACGCAAAACGT
>NZ_JADDYG010000471.1:0-1091 GCF_015163535.1 Vibrio sp. OPT46
GTACACAATTATGATGAATCATTTGAGAACGATGCGTACATAGCAATCGTGTTCATGGATGCGCCTATCCTCAAAAAAGTGTGGTTGATGGATACTCCAGGGGATCTAAACAGTGAAGACGACAGCGACACGGAAAAAGCGCTTGGTGGTGTAGAGCTAGCTGATGGTGTTGTATTCTTGTCTATGCACGCTGGTTTCTTTAAGGAAAGTGATTTGGGCTTTGCAGCAAATATCATCCGTCAGCGCCCACCAGTCGATAAAAATAATCCCCTGAAGCATCTATTATTCGTCCAGTCGCACTGTCATAGCGATCTAAATGCTGATGATGTTTCTATGGTTGGTAAAGTGACGTTTAAACGCGTGAAGAAGCAGCTAGATAAGCTAATTTTCAATCATTGGATAGAAGATGGTTATATCGATGAAGCACCAGAACCTCAGGAACTGACTGCTCGTACACAACCATTCTGGCGAGAGAATGAGCTATATCGTACATCGCTTATCCGTCAAGTCGATGAAATGGCAGATTACCTGAATGAGAATCATGCTGCTATCGTAGGGCAAAATATCAAGAATATTTACTCTCAAGCAGATAAGGTTCTAGCGGTTGCTATTGAATCATTGAAAGACAAAGAGCAATCAAGTGTTGACCGTGTAAATGAGGTCAATGAACAGGATGCGCGATTTCGTAAGCAGGCTTCTAAAATAAAGGCCGATTTCGAGGAACTTATTGCATCTTGTGCTGACCGTAAGAAAAAAGATCTTTCTGATATGAAGACCTTCTATCAGTACAATTCATCTGCGGAAGGTTTGGAAACGCTTATTACCGAAACTTATGATGACAAGAAAGAAGCTCAAACAGAAATTGGCAATTATTTCAGCCAACTGATCACCTCTAAACTTGAGAGTAACCTAAAATCTAGCGGTAAAGTTGTCTCAAATGAGGTGGACGCCCTTCTGGTGCGATGGCAAGAAGCAGCTCCTAAAATGACAAAGGCTTCTATTGACTCAGAAATTGGGGGGCTTGATATCGATGTTTCTGAATTTAACTCCCGCGCAGCATTTGTTGGTGGTATGGCCGGACTAGGAAGTCT
>NZ_JADDYG010000472.1:0-630 GCF_015163535.1 Vibrio sp. OPT46
GTGATTAAAGAGAAGCCACAAAGATAGTGCAAAGTGGAAAAGGATGCTACTACAAAGCGAACGATTACTTTCACTAGTAGCTAGTTGATGTTCTTCGAATATATAAATTTAAAATGAAATTATATTTTAATCTATGCGTCATAATAGTGCGTATTGCACCAGTATGAGACAAGCTATTATATCATTTTTAGATTAAATATATTTAACTTATTATATTTTATCGGTATTAATCATCACTGTATTAAAATAATCGAATTGATAACTAAATTATCATTAAATGCAGTAATTAAATGATATGTTTGATAATTATTTTTACTGATAATTGAATTATTATTCTAATCTCAAGTTTGTTGTAATCATATAGGCTTAAAATTCAGATCTTAAATCATGACATAATGTAACGTCTACCATTCTGTATGTAAGCTCATGATATTTAATAATTATGTTTCTATTTCTGTTGGTGTGGCTTTTGTGGAAGTGTGATTTAAAACAATGACTTATGTAAAATTAACCATTTTATAACATTTCACGGGTAATGAGATCTAAATCAATCTTATGCAATTGGGTGAGTTTTTTATTTGAAATGTAATATTTCTAGGTTAACTTAAAATAAAGGCAGCACGGGATTGG
>NZ_JADDYG010000473.1:0-402 GCF_015163535.1 Vibrio sp. OPT46
GTGAATCAATAAAGGGGTATCCATGACACGATTCTGACCGATGAGCCTTTCGAACTGTATGAAGCGTCACGAAACATTACTTTTGATGTTTTGCAGGAGCAAATGAATAAATCGGATAGAGATAGGGTGCAATAGATTTTCCATACCCTTTTACTTTTTGAGTTACGTTGCCAAGATAAAATGCCAAAGTAACAACTTGTTTACATTTTATGTGTTGGCGTAAAGCCGAAAATATCAATCTAATATATTGAAAATAAGCAGTTTATTTGATGTTTACGAAAGTAGATTCGACGCGCCTCCTGTGTGTAACATATATTTTACAATTATGCGTAAAAATCGCCAAGGTAAAGATTTCTCCCCACGTATTCCAATTTCTCAAGACCTGCGCCAAGTTAGAAAAAT
>NZ_JADDYG010000474.1:0-1775 GCF_015163535.1 Vibrio sp. OPT46
TACTTGCAAGGAAGCTATCAGAAATGGTATTGCACCAGTAAGAAGATCACATCCTGCATACTCTTATATGAACGATAGAGATGGTGATGGGGTTGTATTGTCGTAAGACAATAAAGATTGAAACTAAACAATAAAGTTTGAAACTAAACAATAAAGTTTGAAACTAAGACATTAAAGTTGAAAACTTTTTAAACCCGGTTAAGCTGATTAAAAGTTAACTGGGTTTTTGTTATGGCAAAATCAAAGTATGTTTTAACTGAAAAACAAATCATCAGGCGGATTAAAGAAGGCCGAGGTTCAGGAAAGCTTTCTAACTATAAACCGTGGCTGTACGTGAATGAGGTTCCATCCGAAGGTAGATCTCAAAGAGTCTACTCTCACCTAACGAGCCGCATTCATCATGTGCTATCGGACCTTGAATTCGCTATTTTTCTCCTTCTTGATCATAACCCTGCCGTAACTGACATTCGTGAGCAGTTTCCACTCAATAGGGATTACACGCTAAATATCTGCCAGGAACATCAGCTTTGGCACCCTGCACAAAATGGGGTTAATCAAGTGATGTCGTCAGACTTTTTTGTCAACACCTCTTCTAAAGTTCAGCCTAGATTTGTTATCCAAGCCAAGTATAAAAATGCCCTTAAAGATTCAAGAACTATCGAAAAACTTGAAATTGAACGTCGTTATTGGCAGTTAAAAAAGATCCCGTGGTTCCTAGTCACGGAAAAAGAAATAGATAAAGTCGTTGTGGATAATATTGAGTGGCTATATGGCGTCAAAGGGTATTTCGATGAATTGATTACCGATGAGCTTTTGCTAACGTTTAACCACATGAAAGCTTATTTCTCTCGCATTCCTGACAAAAAAGTGGTTGAAATTGCAAAAGAATATGAGTTGGCTTATGGACAGAAGTTAGGAGACTCTATGTTCGATCTTCGATTGATGTGCGCTGCTAGGCTTATCACGTTTGATATTCGATATCCTTTCCATAGCTTGCGAGCAAGAGACCTTGTATTTAGAGGTGTAGCTTTTGATGAGGGGCACAGCTATGTGGCGAGTTAATGAAACCCTATCATTTGATGGCAAGCCTTATCGCATTCTTTTTACTGAGACAAGCTACTTCTATTGGATTGCTATTGATGAGAACAAAGGTTTACCTGAAAGAGTCTATTTTGATGAATGCTTCAATTGGACTGATGAGGGGCGTTTAGAAAAGATCCCTGACCCCTACTCATACCTCCAAGGTGAGTCTTGGGACGAAGCATCTAGTAGTTATTTGGAAAGCCAACGCAACTATGAACTGATAAAGCCTATCGTTGAAGGCGAAGAGGCATTTGACAAGCGAGTTCGAGCGAGCAGGCTTAATCAGGTTATTGCTGAATCGGGTAAAGGAAAACCTACGATCTATCGACTCTTAAGGCGCTATTGGCAAAGGGGTCAGATTAAGAATGCTCTTTTACCTGATTATAAAAACTCTGGTGCAGGTGGAAAAAGAAGAAACTTCACGACTAGCAAAGCTGGTAGACAGAGGATATATGGCATTGGTCGCGGAGAGCCTGTAACCGAAAGTGTCAGAAAGCAATTTCGAATCATTTGTGATAAGTATCTGATGAACGATAAAGGCTTTTCAATTCGGTATTCGTATATCAAGTTTACTAAGGCTTACAAGCTCAAACACCCTGAAGCTGAAGAGCATGAAATTCCGACACTTCGTCAGTTTCAATACTTTTACAAAACCGAGTATACAAAGGCCACTCAGCTCACTGTTCAGACGC
>NZ_JADDYG010000474.1:1830-4512 GCF_015163535.1 Vibrio sp. OPT46
CTCAAGGAAATTACAACAAAGACGTTAGACCACTTCATGGCACAGCTACCGAGCAAGCGTTAGGCCCAGGTAGTCGATACGAAATTGATGCTACCATCGCCGATATTTACCTAGTAGATGACGATGACCCGGACAAGGTTATTGGTCGGCCGACAATTTATATGGTCATTGATGTTTTTAGCCGCATGGTTGCTGGCTTTTATATCGGTTTCGATAACCCATCTTTTCCCGTTGCAATGAAGGCACTGATATGCAGCTTTGATAGCAAAGTAAAAGCCTGTGCAGAATATGGTATCGATATTTCTGAAGAGCAGTGGCCATGTGTAGGTATTCCTGATGTTCTGTTAGCCGATCGCGGTGAATTGATGAGCCATCAAGCCAATTATTTGGTTGATGCTATAGGAGTTCGCCTTGAAAGTGCTCCCCCTCGACGGGGTGACGCCAAAGGTATCGTAGAGAGATCATTTGGCACGTTGCAAGCTCAGTTTAAGCCCTATATGCCAGGTGTCGTAACTGGTAACAAGGTTAAGAAGCATGGTGAAAGAGATTATAGAGTTGAAGCTGCTGTGGCGAGATCAGATTTTATTGAAATACTGCTCTATTCAATACTTGCTCACAACTTAAACAAACCGTTAGAAAAGTACGATCGTGCTCCTGATATGCCAGAAGGCCTTCCATCGATCCCTATTGAGCTTTGGAGATGGGGACTACAGCATCGCACTGGGCGCTTACGAGCCATCGATACGGATATTGCAAAGATACTGCTGTTACCGCGTCAAAAGGTCACTGTATCCGAGTTAGGCGTAAAGTTATGGGGATTAACCTACACAGGAAAAGAAATTATTCAGACAGGTTGGATGCACCGTTCTTCGGAAGTATCTAGACCTAAAAAACTATTTGCAGCCTATGAGCTTGGTTCTGCTAATCACATATATCTGTTTCCTGAAGAAGGAAAAAATACATTTTGGGTTTGTGATCTTTCTAGTCGAAGTAGAGAGTTCCGTGATCTAACTTGGTATCAAGTATGGGAACGTCAAGCAGCTCAAAAGCAGACTTTAGCTGAAGCTAAGTATCAATTTGCAACCGTAGAACGAGATTTTGATGATCTTCTTGAAAAGAAACTGAAGAAAGCTACAAAGAATCGTAAAACCAGTACACTGAGCAACGCGCAAAAGATAAATGACATCAAAGGCAATAAACGGAATGTTCGAGAGCAAGAGAGAAAGGAGTTAGCAATACAGCCAGTTAGGGCTAAACAAGAAGAAGTCGCGTCGGTGATACCTATAAAGGGAGAGGAGGAAAGTTATCAACTGCCTGATTTCATTCCGGAGCTATTTGATGATGAGGATGATAACTGATGAAGAAAAGCCAAGATCATCGTGTAGTAGCCGTCTATCAAAGTGCTACGCTCTCAGTTTATCGAAATAACCCGCTGATAGAGGCATTACCACCGATAAATAGTTTCCTAGACGACTCGATTGCTCTGAAGGGCTCGTTAAGGTGTGCCGCAGAAGATATCCATCGAAATGGCATCGAAAGAGCGCATAGTATCTGTCGTGTTATTGATGATTTTTTCCAGCCCCTCAGTCAGCACATACAGTTGCATGAACGACTTTCATTGATGATACGGCGTGGCTATGTTGGAAGAAATCCCGAAACAGGTGATTGGGCAAGACATATACAAAATGGTTACGAGCGTGTTTTATCTGGTGATTTGAAGGCGATAAAGTTCACGGAAGTTAGTTCTACAGCCCAAAGCATGACATTGATTGGATGTAGCGGAAATGGTAAAACAACGGCGATCAAGCAGCTTTTGTCGTTATACCCTCAAGTTATTTACCACCCTGACAGAAATCTTGAGCAAGTCGTTTATCTAAAAATTGACTGCTCCCATGATGGATCACTGAAAGAGCTGTGCTTGAACTTTTTTCGTGCGATGGATAGAGCATTAGGGACATCCAACTACGAAAGACAATACTCGATGAGCAAAAGACCGAGTATTGAAACACTTTTAGCTGCAATGGCTCAGGTTGCAAACGCTCATGCAGTTGGTGTTCTTATTATTGACGAAATACAGCACCTTAGCCGTTCTCGCTCTGGTGGCTCTGAGAAAATGCTTAATTTCTTTGTGACATTAGTAAATACCATTGGCCTTCCTGTGATTTTGGTTGGAACATCACGAGCCCGCGAGATATTTGAGGCTGATATGAGATCTGCAAGGCGAGGCTCTGGTCTTGGAGCGATTTTTTTGGGATCCAATGGAAGAAGGAAGAGAATGGAAAGCGCTCACGGATAAGTTATGGACTCTTCAATGGCTACAAAAACGTGATGAGGTGTTGTCGGATGACATTCGTTCTCTATGGTATGACCTAAGCCAAGGTGTCTTGGATATTGTGGTTAAGCTATATGTCTTGTGTCAGCTGAGAGCAATCGCGACAAAAGTAGAAAGGATCACACCTAAATTAATGCAACAGGTTTACAAGGATGAATTAAAACCTGTTCACCCAATGCTAGCAGCTCTTCGCTCGGGTGATGCCGAAGAAATGATTAAGTTTTCAGATCTTAAACTAAGCAACACTGATAAAAGGTTGCTTGAGCTGCAAAAACAGGTAGCAACAACTGTTCAGCAGACGCCGGAGGAGTTTGCATATCAACAACTCAGAACCGATGAAGAGCGGCGTG
>NZ_JADDYG010000474.1:4571-6980 GCF_015163535.1 Vibrio sp. OPT46
TATATATGGCCTTAAAAGATGAGTTTGATTCAACGTTTTTGGCTCCTGTAATACGACAGCTATTTGATCTACATCCTGATTTGACGTGGATCAGCTTACTGCCACTGGTACATGAGCAACTCATTAGCCCTGAACAGACACAATCTAAAACAGAGGCTAAGTCAAGTAAGGGCAAGAGGGCATCCTCAATTAAACAGACGCAATGGCATACCCTTGATAGTGAGGATTTGAGGTTTGTTCACTCTCAATCTGATTCTGATAGCGAAGTGTACACCGCAATGTCAAAGTCGGGTTTGATTTTAGACATTCAGTCATTGCTAGAAAAGGTGGTTTAATATTGCGCTGCTTCCCTGTGCCATACCCAGATGAATTAATCTATAGCTTGGTAGCTAGAGCTGGAATTCGCAGTGCGATAACAAGCTCTAAACAGCTACTAAGTGAAGTGTTTGGTGACAGAAAAGTGATTGCGACAATTGATCTGCCTAGTCATTTATCGTCGATATCAGAGCTGCTCATTAATACGGGACGATTTGACGTCCAACAGCTTATTTATGAACATACAATGTTCCCGATTTACGCTCCTTTTGTTGATGAAAGCATTAGGATTAGAGCGATGGAGCGAATGGAACGTTGCGCTAAGGGCTCTGTTCATCTAATGCTAGGATCCCCAGCTTCTATTGTAAAAACGTCGGATAACTTTTGTGTTTGCTCAGCTTGTGTCGCGGAACAAAAGCAAAAATATGGGGAAAGTTATTGGTCTAGATTGTGGTTTTTGCCATCTTTACCTTACTGCCCTAAGCATGGACTTCTAAGTCAATCGACAACCTCTTACCATGACAGTAGGCACACGTACCATGCATGTAGCCGAATACGATGTCAGCCCCTTTTATGTAACGACCATAATGTAACAGCGCAGCGGTTTGCTTACTTAGCTAGCAAAGCTAAAGAGGTCATGTGTTTACCAGCCCAAGACTCCCCGACTCAGCATCAATGGAGCCTTTTCTACAATCATCTAGCACACGACTTTGGGTGTGGAAAAGGTCCTAAACAGGTTGCTCACGATAAGATTGCAGACTTAGTTGTAAGCAAGATCGTTACCCCTGAGCTAACCATCAATTCTGATAGAGATACTAACTGGCTTCGCACGTTGTTTCGCCGTCATCGTAAAGCTTTTAGCTACCTACAGCACTTAATGGTTTGGTCTGCTTTTATTCCCGAAATGTCGGTTGGTGAAATCATCAAAGAAGTAAAATCAAAAGAGGGAGCGACGATATCCTTCTCGAAGGACAACGTTCATCTTGTGCCAAACTCTAATGAGAAAAAACGTAATCAGTGGCGTGACTTAATAGGGAAGACCCCGATTAAGAAAGCACGCAAACTTCGAGGTGGCGGTGCACTGTATGCTTGGCTTTACCGAAATGATAGAGATTGGCTATTAGCTTTCAATCGAGTCCATCAATCCCAATCTCATGTAAGGCAGAAAAAAGTAGATTGGAACGCAAGAGACCGCTCACTAACTAAGCAGCTTATTAGGATTGTCGAACGATTAGATACCGTTATTGATGGCCCTCGAAGAAGCAAAAATTTCTTACTTAAGTAGCTAGATGATTACGGCTCGGTGAGCAAAAAACTGAACTTATTACCCTTACTATCTCTTACTGTGAATCGGTATCAAGAAAGCGTCTTTGAGTTTCAAGCTCGTCGGCTAGTCATGGCAGTAATTGCAAAATCAAAAAAAGGTTCAGGAATGAGTCGCTGGAAATTGATGCGTTCAGCAAGTCTCCCGAAAGAAAGAGTCAGAGCAACATGCATTTATATTAGACCGAGGCGCTGCCCCTACACTGGTTATTCCTCAGCTTGAGCTGGCAAGGGTCCTATTTTATGCCAGCTCGTACTTATCGCGAGCGTCATTAATGTCTTCTCGTTTGCTTACAGACTTCAAGGTCGAAGTAAACACCAAGGAGGACTATGCCAATATCGAAGTGTTGCAAACATCAAACTTTCCTCCTTCGGCATTCAATGATTCAGCAACGAGAGCAATGTTGAGCTGGTTGCTTATTGATAGCAATGCAAAGCCTTCATTTGAGTCGATTTTTAGATATTTCAACGTCGAAAAGGAACGAGATGTGTCTGCGGGGTATAAGCGTTGGCTATTTCACTTTGATCCGCCACAAATGGCTGGATGGTCTTTCGAATACGAAGGCAGGCTTGATGCAAGTGGTCGCTATTTTCTGGTGGAAAAGATCACAGATATTGAAATTAATGCTCAAATGCCGTCTCGGGTCTACTTCCATAACCCGTCTTTTACGCATCCAGATGAAGGTCAAAAACCAACGTGTGGTGGTGAAGGCCCGGAACCGTATGAGCGCCCAGAAGATCATATTATCGATGATAATCGCGAGGCGTCCG
>NZ_JADDYG010000474.1:7032-10120 GCF_015163535.1 Vibrio sp. OPT46
TGCTAACCACGCCTTCTTGCTAGGTGAAAATACCTGCTCAGTAAGGTTTAAAAATAGTTTTTCAACGTCGAAAGCAACAACACCCAAAAGGAGTCATCGACCAGATAGAAGCAAAGATGCAGCTAAGAAAGCTGGTGATAAGGTCAGTACCAATGAGCCTGGCAGTAATGGTGAGATACCTTCGGCAGACATGGGTGGAGGTATGCAAGATGGTACTGATAGGTCTGAGGAGTATGCCTCTCGCTTTACGGCCTTTAACATGATGGTGCAAATGCTAGAGGAAAAATACGCCTGTACAATCATTGATTCTTATACTCACGAGCTGGATCAGGTTGGGCGTAGTAAATGTCACCTGATTGACTCTGGTGCCAAGAGAACGATTCGTTGCGTTGTCGTTGAACGGAACGGCCATATTAATTACTTGATTGAGATAGATGTAACAGGCCTGAATAAATGGATCTCAACCAAATGCGTGCGGCAGAACGATACTCGTAATTGGAAAGAACAGTTTTCTCGAATTAAAATAGGCGTGGTGACAAAGTCTCTTGGATGGCCAACACAAGAAATGGATGCCATGTTTGGCTTCAAAAAGCATATTGGTATATCTCACCCTAAGTCAGTAGAAGGGCACCCGACAGGTATTCCAATCGAATCAATCTTAGATTGGGCAGGGAGGGTTGCTGAGAAACTCTAGTGTTTTTAGCTATGTGGTTAAGCGATTCGTGGCACTACCTGAATCCGGAGAGCCTCCAGATCATTTAGAGTTAATGTTCATTACATTATTGCAATTAGATCCCAATTTATCCCTCACCAATAACATTCCTCTTGAATTTTTTCTCAATACGCTTGACCTATGTCTAACACATAGGTTTTAAGCTACAACTAATACACATTGGTAACGAATTGGAGATAGTTATGAGTTGTTGTAACAAAGCCCCAAACGGTGGGAGCAGTGACCCTAAGTTGTTACTTAAACTGTTTATTGGGTTGTTTGTGATTATATTTTTAGTCGCATTTATTTTTGGCTAGCAACATAAAACGAACAAAGTCTCATGTGCATTAAACCTTCAGAGGAGTTGGTTATGTTGACAACTGAAATTGCGAGAGTAGCGGGTGTGACCGCTGAAACAGTCAGGTTTTATACTCGAAAAGGTCTTCTTTATGCAGAGAGAGATCCTAATAATGGCTACAAGATATACCAGCAAAGTGCGGTTAATCGCCTGAAGTTCATTTCTCATGCAAGAGCTATTGGTTTTAGCCTTAGTCAGATTCAAGAAATCATTGATTACTCTGAGCAAGGGTTGGCTCCTTGCCCTGCAGTGAGGCAAATGCTGACTGATAAAATTGTAGAAACCAAGCAAAAAATCGAAGAATACCAACGCCATTTAGTCATTATGGAAGAGACTTATGCAGAGTGGGATGAAAAGCCGGATATGGAACCCAACGGCAACGCACTGTGTTGCTTAATAGAGGACTGGTCTGAGAAACACCATCAAGTATTACGCGAGGAAAACTAACATGAACACAACACAGTATTCTTTAGCACTGTCCGGCATTAACTGTGGCCGATGTGTCGCTAAAATTGTAGACGGGTTACGTGAAAGAGACCCAGATGTCTCGTTCACTATTAATGATACCAAAAACAGAGCAGTGCTCATTACCACGTTGCAGCCAGAAAGCGCGATAGAAGTCATTACAAAGTTAGGATATGCGGCATCAATACCTACGCAACAAGAGTATCGTACACCAGTATCGAATGTTACTTGCCAACACTGTGTGGGCAAAATCACTAATGCAATAGTTGAACTAGATACCTCCGCTCAGGTTGTTGTTGATTTAGACAATCAAACATTAGTGGTGAATAGCAGTTTGAATGGTGATGAAATTGAAAGCGTATTAGTTGAACAAGGCTATAGCGGTAGTACTGATGACACACAACCACAAACTACAGATGTCATTAAATCGAATAAAGTGAAAACAACACAGGCGGTGGATGTCAGTATTGAGCTGTCATTAATCGGTGTCACTTGCGCAAGTTGTGTTAATACGATTGAAGGTGCGCTTATATCGATGTCAGGAGTCGACTCTGTTGACGTGAACTTTGCGAATCGCACGGCGACCGTGGTGTCAAGTCAGCCTGCCAGCGTACTCATTGAAGCGATACAAGGCGCAGGATATGACGCAGAAGAAATTGTCGATCAGGCATTAGCAAGTGACCTCAAAGAAGAGCATGAAGCGCAGGAGTATCGCTTTAAAGTAAAACAAAGCGCTATTGGTCTTGGTCTTGGCGTACCGTTGATGGTGTACGGTCTGTTCGGCGGACCAATGAATGTCAATACGCAGTCTGAGCAGTTGCTATGGTTGGCCGTAGGTGTAGTGACATTTTTCATTTTAGTCCGTGCGGGCAAGCACTTTTTTACTGGAGCTTGGAAGGCCTTTCTCAATCGAAATGCGAACATGGATACGTTGATAGCGCTAGGAACGGGTACCGCGTGGCTCTATTCAATGGTGGTCGTAGTCGGGCCGCAGTGGCTTCCGGAAAGTGCAAGGCATCTCTACTTTGAAGCTACTGCCATGATCATTGGTTTAATCAATTTAGGACAGGCGCTTGAGCTAAAGGCGCGAGGCAGAACTTCGAAGGCTATCAAACGTTTGCTTGATTTGAGAGTCAAAACTGCCATGGTGATTCGTGACGGCAAAGAGATGTCTTTACCGATTGAACAAGTTGTCGCAGGCGACTTGATTCGCGTTAGAGCCGGTGAAAAAGTCCCTGTTGATGGCGTAATTAAAGAGGGTGAGACAACGATTGATGAGTCTATGCTCACTGGAGAGCCAATTCCAGTTGTTAAACAAGTGGGCGGCTCAGTGTCTGCCGGGACGATTAATGACCACGGAAGTTTCGTTTTTGAGGCGCAGAAAGTGGGCAGTGATACTGTTCTTGCTCAGATCATCAGTATGGTGTCGAACGCGCAAAACTCCAAGCCACCAATCAGCCATCTAGCCGATAAAGTGTCTTCGGTGTTTGTACCAACCGTGATGATTCTATCGATTCTGACAGCGCTGGCTTGGTATAATTTTGGCCCTCAAC
>NZ_JADDYG010000474.1:10262-12884 GCF_015163535.1 Vibrio sp. OPT46
TTTGGTGGGCTAATCCGAAATGGTGAAGCACTGCAAAGAGCCAGTGAATTGGATGTCGTCGTATTGGATAAAACTGGCACGATTACTCAAGGTAAACCTGAAGTAACAAATTTTGTCTCGTTGTCAGAGGATTCAGAGCTCCTGCCTCTGGTCAATGCTTTGGAGAAAGGGTCTAACCATCCACTAGCTAAAGCGTTAATCGCATTTACTCAAAATGAGGTTCTTGATGAAGCGAGCCTACCAGAAGTATCAGATTTCGAGTCATTAACCGGACTTGGTGTTCAGGCTCAGTATGCGAGTCAACGCGTGTTGCTTGGCAATCGCAAGCTGATGAACCAGTTTAACGTCAATGTTGAATCGGTAACAGAGCATGCATTGCAGTGGGAGCAAGAAGCCAACACAGTGGTGTATTTTGCGATAGGCGATCAAGTACAAGCGCTGTTCGGTATCAGTGACCCGATTCGAGATGATGCTCGAAGTGCGATAAATCGTTTTCATCAGCAAGGCATCCATGTCGTGATGCTAACGGGGGATAACCACAATACAGCGAAAGCGGTAGCATCACTCGCGAATGTTGATGAATATCACGCGGAATTGATGCCTGAGGATAAGCTTCACTGGATTAAGCAGTTGCAAGCGAAAGGGCATGTTGTTGGCATGGTCGGTGATGGTATCAATGATGCGCCAGCACTTGCTCAATCAGACGTTGGCTTTGCTATTGGCAGTGGTACGGATGTCGCGATTGAAAGTGCCGATATTACCTTGATGCGCAGCTCGCTCCACGGCATCTCAGATGTGATTGGGATCAGTACTGCCACAATGAAGAACATCAAGCAGAACTTGTGGGGGGCATTTATCTATAACAGCTTGGGTATTCCTGTGGCAGCAGGGCTTCTGTTTCCGTTCACGGGTTGGTTATTAAGTCCGATCATCGCTGGGGCAGCGATGTCACTGTCTTCTGTTACCGTCGTAACCAATGCGAATCGCTTGCGCTTATATACACCACCTTCAGCCCCAACAACCAATGAGGAGTAATACCATGTTAGTTAATTTTTTAGGTCTTACAGCAATCGTGTTTATAGTCTGGTGGTTTTGGGGTAAGAAAAAAACCTAAGAAGATAAAAATGGCATAAATCCGCCCCTCCATTGCTGACCTAAGCGTTGCGGTAAACTGAGGTTCAGTTAACTGAGTTGAATTTATTTGGAGAGCATGAGGGTGTTTATGTAATGGGAAGGCCTTCCTATCCTCATTGGACAAAGAGCTACTTTACAACTGAAAAGTAGCCTTTGCTTTAGATTTAGCAAATAAAGGGCTCACTAGCTGCTGATTTTAGAAAGGTAGAGAAGGCTATATAAGCAACCGTTACTAGTTTTGGTAATTCAGGTTCTACAGCATATTGGTGTAACTTTCGACTGACGCCTCTACATTAGTTTAAGTTGAGTTTGTCTTACGTATTAATAAAGGAAACGTGGTCGGAGTTACAATTATGACTAAGATGTCATAAATGGATACCAATAGAGTCAGAACGAAGGTGCTAAATTGAATTCATCAACAACAAAAAGGAAAGACATATGAATACTCTTAATAAGTTTCTTCTGACTACCTCTATTTTGTTCACTAGTGCAGTGACAGTCGCTCAGCCTTTATATTCTGGAGGTAACTACGTGAGTAGAGTTGATCATGCAACAGTGTTGACACAAGCAACTAGCTCTAAAGAACTAGCCTATAAACTAGGTGCGGAAAAACTAGCGGAGTTAGAGGGTATGAGCGGAAAAGAACTAGCGTCAGAATTTATGTTAATTAGAAACTACGGTAGTAATAGAAACTCAACCCACCTTAAAGAACAGCGATATGTCACTGTCGAAGAAAGGCTAAATAGTCAAGGGAAAATTGAGTATGTGGCTCAAGTCCATTTGCAAGTACATTATCAAGAACGCGACAGTAATAATTAGATGCGATATTACACCTCTTGTAGTACATGTAGCTACAAGAGGTCACACTCATTGAAAATTTTATCACCTATTTTGATAGTAGACTGTACTTGGAAATTGATTTTTTGTCAGGTGTATAATCATAGTGACAATACTAATACAACTAATTAGCTCAATGTATTGAATGTTTGGCGCATCTCGACTCGTATTGGATTGTTTCAATAACGCATCACGGACGAGAGTCGCAGGCACTAGCATATCCATAAACAAAGCGATAATTTGCCGCGAGATAATTCCTTTCACTTTCATAATTGCGGCAATGGTTTTAACATCATGGCTATTACCGTTGTCGCGAGTCCTTTTGACTAGAACTCGAGCCTGCACATTGGGGCTGTGGAGCACCCTCGAAAACGACGAGTTACAGTAAAACCCTTCTCTCACTCTATTTCTCTACATAAAGCGCATAAATAATCGGACAGTCATCAATAGAATAGCGACTTCCTTTGCATTGGCTAACCATCGTATTTAATGCCTTTTTAAACCTTTGCAGATCGTCTATTTTCTGCTGGCCAGCTCTGGCTTGTAACATTGCCATTGCTCTCACCTCGCCACAATAGTGGTCTGGCTCATCAATGAATTTTAATAATTCTTTGATTTGCTCGATGCTGAATCCTAGCTCGCGGCTGCGGC
>NZ_JADDYG010000474.1:12938-13366 GCF_015163535.1 Vibrio sp. OPT46
GAATAAAATTGAGCCGCTTAACAAGCAACAAGGCATATACGCGATGACCGCCTTCAGTTCGTGACGGATCAGGCATCAGCCCGGATTTTTCGTAATAATGTACAGTCTCCACCTTACATCCAGCACGTTCGGCGACCTGGCCGATTGAAAATTGGGGCGAATTCATTTCATTGTACCTTGAACCTGTAATAACTATAGGTTTTATACAAACAGATATCTATCAACGAACCAGGCGATTATTGATGAAAAACCTTGTAGAGCCATCAGAACTGACATGCCCAGAGTGTGGATATCAGGAAATACTCACCATGCCCCTGGATGCATGCCAGTGGTTTCACGAATGCTCAAATTGCCATGTTTTACTTAAACCGAAGTCTGGGGACTGTTGTGTTTTCTGTTCCTATGGCTCAGTGCCTTGTCCACCGATC
>NZ_JADDYG010000474.1:13486-14275 GCF_015163535.1 Vibrio sp. OPT46
CCTGTTCGTGACCAGCAGCACTTTACTATGCTGTGCTTTACCGGTGCTGATGGTGTCTTTAGGGTTTGGTGCTGCGATGGCCAGTCTGAACTACAACGTTCCGGGTTTACTATTTCTTGCTGAACACAAGCTATGGACTTTAAGTCTGTCGGCACTATTACTGTTGTTTTTGGCCTGGATGATTTGGCGACCGAATCAGAGGTGTCCTACCGATCCGACGTTGGCAGCACTCTGCCAGAAAACCAAACATTGGAATGGGTGGATATTCTGGATCAGCGTCAGTATCTGGAGCATTGGATTTTTCTTCAGCTACTTACTACTGCCGATTCGGCAGGCTTTCTGGTAGGAGGGGTTAAAATGAAACGATGGTTGACACTTACGTTATTGGCGATAGCGATGATGATGGCTCAGACTGCTTTTGCGAAGACGCTTGAGGTCGAGGTCCATGGCATGACCTGCGCTTTTTGTGTCGATAGTCTGGAGCGTAAACTAACGGCTATACCTTCGGTTTTCAAGGTTCAGGTCAGCTTGAAAGCCAACAAAGTTCGACTTGAAACAGATGGCGATACACCGAACGTTGAAACCATTAAGCAAGCTATCCTGGATGCGGGTTTTACGCCGGTCAAAGTCACGGTTATCAGTGATGAAGAAAATAAAGAATAACGTTCTCGCTGTCCTGGGTTTAAGCAATCTGTTGAGCGCTGTTGCACCAGTCCATGGCATGGGGTTGCGATCATTAGTGGCGCTACCGGTTGAAAAAGATGGAGCAGTAGCCCGCTTTGTGTATGA
>NZ_JADDYG010000475.1:0-902 GCF_015163535.1 Vibrio sp. OPT46
AGCAAATAGTAGCTGTGCTTAGTTTCTTTCGTGATATTAAACTGGAGCTCAAAATCACTTAAACCCCACCATAGGCAGGGTTTAAGAGAGAAGCCAAATCGAGTAGCTGCAACTACTCATTATGGCTGCTGGGTATCATTCTCGACACCTGACACACGAGACTATAGATCACCAGTAGCCTATTTGGCAATTTTCTTGTTCAATAGTTAATGGTGATTAATATGTACCCACAAAGGTTTATCTATCTGATTATGAGAGTATGGAAAGCAATGGTCTCGGTATTCAAACTCAATCCACACATATGTATCAAAGGGTTAATGTATCTAGTCGAGTTTTTTAGAGACTAATCCATTTGTATGTACACACTTCTTAAGGTGTGTACATTATTTAGACAAAAATGTTAAGTCCGTGTGCTCTAACTTCTTATACACATTTGGGTATTGGGCTCGAGAAATCTTTAAGTTTAAAAGACCTTGGGCTATTTCATCACTTTTAAATTCGGAGAGGTCAAGTTTGCTTTGCAAATATCTACCATAATCAAACATTCTATTTACCTTAGCTTGTAATACTCCCAGCTCAACTAGTTGATATTCCGCATCTTCTCTCCAACTAGGCCTACGGCTCGACTGCTTATTATCATATTCATTTTCTACTCTAGCGGATAAGTACTGAGTCTTACTTAGTATTTTTGCCATTACCAGAACAACATCTATGTCTGCGTTTTCCATGCATTTTGTGAATATGGCTGTTGTATTGGCCAAATCTAGTTTCGGTGGTACAGGCTTCTTACCTGTTCTTTTCGGCATACCTTTCCAAAATTCAATTGATTCGGTGTAGAAGCTAGCCATCTCAGTTGTGTATTTAGTTAAGTCAGACAGAGTTTGAGGTAACAATGCTCTTGC
>NZ_JADDYG010000476.1:0-254 GCF_015163535.1 Vibrio sp. OPT46
TAAGCTTTACTGCTTAGACGGAAGTTTTGATTAACGAAGTCTATTAAGCCTAAATATAGTGTTTGAGTTGAACGATAAAATGCAGCAGCAGCTTGGCTGTCACCTGTTCTAGCTTCTACTAGTTGTTTTTCTAGCTCTTTGAACTCTTCAAAAAGATTAATGAAGTAAAGGTGCATGTTGTTCCGAGAAAAGAACTTATTGGCTTTCGTGCTACTGGTCAATAAGTCAAAGCGACTCCACGCTAACTCGTATTG
>NZ_JADDYG010000477.1:0-426 GCF_015163535.1 Vibrio sp. OPT46
AAATCTAAAAAGCATCCCTTCATAAATGAAAACTCATTTTTCACTATATTCTGCGCCTAAAATCAGCAATTACAAGTTACTTTTTTGCTCACTTAATGTACATAAAAGCTAATCAGCTTCAATTATTACAAAAGGTTAACAATTAAGAATTAAGAAACCCTTTGCATCTGATACTTACGACAGTCAGATGATAAGTTCGCCATTTTTGTTACAGATGGTTAACATGGAAACATTTAGAAATTTTTTATTTGAAATGTGAACTGTGCACTCAACAGCGTAAAACCTCTCTCTCTTGACTCATCATTCGTTATTAGTGAACAAAAAAATGTCACTTTTTTACAACGTTCTTACTACATACAAAACCATGAATTCACATCCACTTTTAATGTTGCAAATTATTTTATCAGTAACCGTAAAAAGAGATTC
>NZ_JADDYG010000478.1:0-267 GCF_015163535.1 Vibrio sp. OPT46
TGAACAAACCTCGCATTTCTTATTATAGGGCTCACGTCACTAAAGAAAGTAATCCATCAATAACGGTTAAACAGGATATTAAGAGAAAACTCGATTTAACCTAAAGCTCAATCAAAATACACGCTGAAACAAAAAGGAGCTGGATTTACAGTGTAAAATCAGCTCCCAATAATTTCATTTACAGTGTAAATTTCCCTTTATTGTTTACAGTGTAAATCGCTCCAAATGTGTCTTACTTCGTCCCTTAACTGCTGCTCAACTTGCCTT
>NZ_JADDYG010000048.1:0-342 GCF_015163535.1 Vibrio sp. OPT46
GCACGAGAAAGCACGTCTGAAAGAAATGACACCAGCGAACTATATCGGTCAAGCAATCGAGCTGACAGATAAGCTGTAATACTCCTGTAACGACCAGATACTTAAAAGGTTGACGCTAAAGCGTCAACCTTTTTTAGTTAGGGGAGTTAGGTCGGGAGAAAATAATTTTAGTTATATGGAATGGATTATTAATTGAAGATCAGCCCCATTTGTTATGGCTGCTTTTGGAAGAACAAGGTTATTGTTCCTACTTCCACACCAAACTTTTTTATTTTCGTTAGATTGAAAACGTGTCTGTCATCCTGACGATAAAGCCAATCATCAAAAGCAACCGTCACTGAT
>NZ_JADDYG010000479.1:0-477 GCF_015163535.1 Vibrio sp. OPT46
GTATTACCTTATTTGCCTCTATCAAGAAAAGTATTGATAGAAATAACAAAATTAAAGTTGGATAAAATTACGACTCGTATTCGTAAGCACTATAACGCTGACCTATTTTTTGATGAGGAACTAATTAATGATATTGTAGACAATAGCAATGAGTCTGGGAGTGGTGCGCGTGTGGTACAAACAACCATAGAAAATACATTGCTTCCGAAGATTTCTCATGAAATATTGCATGCAATTCTTAATGATAAGACGTTTGATGAAATTATTGTTAAAGGTACAACTAGTGGACTTGATGTCTCAATAGTTTAACATCCTTTACACTCTCAATAATAATTGGGAGTTGGTTCATATTAACTATTATTTTTTATAAAAAACGCTTAAATTAAATCTTATTTAAAGATATAACAGGGCGTATTTAAAATGAAGTTTTTGATACATTAATCACTAATTATCACCAAACGTCAGATAATTAAATTA
>NZ_JADDYG010000480.1:0-579 GCF_015163535.1 Vibrio sp. OPT46
TTTTCATTGAGCAGAAAGGTATATATTCCCCCATCATTTATACGGAGTTCTTGTGATGGAAGACAGTAATAAAAACAATTCTATAAATAACGAAGAAAGCGGAGATAAAACTAAAATTGTAAAGACTCAAAAACGAGACAATGCAGTTAAATCAACCAAACTCACTAATAATGAAACCTCCGTTAAAAATAAAAATGAAACAAATACAAAACTGTCTCAAAAAGAAAACACTCCGTTAGTTAATAAGAAAAAAAACAATAAAGATGACTCATTAAATAATAACAAAGATGTTATTAACGAAAGCTTAATAGGAGCGACCGTTAAAAATCGGTATGAAATTGAGTCGGTTATTGGACATGGTGGGCTTTGCGATGTTTACTTAGCTAAAGATAGGATTCTTGAATCTTCAGGTTCAGAAACACCCTACGTTGCGTTAAAAATATTACAGAAAGAGTTTGCTTCTCAACCAGAGACTGCACGCATGTTAATACGTGAAGCTCAACAAACTCAAAGGTTAAGCCACCCTAATATCATTAGGGTTTTTGATTTTGGTGTTGATGGCGAAATATACTTTTTAGT
>NZ_JADDYG010000481.1:0-12370 GCF_015163535.1 Vibrio sp. OPT46
TCGTATCATTGAAACCTAAATTGTTTCCGAAGAAACTATTTGGATTATCATCAACGAGTGCCCACACAGATTGATAGGTCTATATTGTTAAAGAGCTTTCCTGTTGAGCTTTACTCAAAACAGGACGGCCATTTTAGCGAGTTAAAGTTTAGTGTCAATCACTTTTTTCAAACTTTCTTCAAGCGTTTCTGCTTGGCTAATTTGGCTTGCTAACTTGGCTTCTTACTTTCGAAACTTAAGCTTCGAAGCGTTGCCGTGTCAGCGAGGTGGCATTATAGAGATTGCGATCACATTGGCAAGCCCTTTTTCTCGTTTTTTTTGATTTTTTTATCGTTTGGGTGTTTTTTATTCTAAAAGGCGAGTTTTCACTACTATTCTACCTCCATACACCCTGTAATCGCCCTGAATAAGGAAAAAAGATGAGCTCAATGAGAAGCTACAAAGGTATAAAGCCTGAACTTGGTGAGCGTGTTTACGTTGACCCAACCTCTGTTTTAGTCGGTGATATCCGAATTGGCGATGATTCTAGCATTTGGCCACTGGTAGCAGCGCGAGGTGATGTAAACCACATTCACATTGGTGATCGAACGAATATTCAAGATGGCAGTGTTTTGCATGTCACCCATAAGAACGCCGAAAACCCAAACGGCTACCCATTGATTATTGGTAATGACGTTACGATTGGCCACAAAGTGATGCTGCACGGTTGTCAGATCCACGATCGTGTTTTGGTTGGTATGGGAGCTATTGTTTTAGATGCTGTTGTAATTGAGTCAGAGGTGATGATCGGAGCAGGCAGTTTAGTGCCACCTGGGAAAGTATTAGAAAGTGGCTACTTATATGTTGGAAGCCCAGTAAAACAAGCTCGCCCTCTATCAGAAAAAGAACGAGCTTTCTTGCAAAAGTCTGCCAATAACTATGTGCAGAACAAAAACGACTACTTAAATGAAGTAAAAGACTTGAACTAAAGCCCTGTTAACCGATGATGATATGGCCTTCTTCGTTGAAGGCTTCATCTTCTATTAGCTCTTCAGCCATTTCTTCTAGGTCGAATCGGTAATCAGTAAACACTTTAATTGCCGCTTGCTCAGTTTCAATCAGTGAACCACTGAGCTTTTCTAACTTTTGTTTCGTCACAAAGCACTCTATTAGCGCGCCTGATTGTTGCGCCGAAAAGTTTACCGATTGTGATACTTCATCCCATGATTGAATATCTGGGAATAAGATGGATTGATTCATCGCTTATTGACCTTCAAGGTTCTTTCTTAGTTCTCTGAGAACTTGTTTAGCACCAGGACGTAAGCCACGCCAAAGCATAAAGCTTTCCGCAGCCTGCCCAACTAACATTCCAAGACCGTCATACGCATGAGCGGCACCATTCTCTTTTGCCCATAAGTTAAAGCTCGTCACCCCTTTGCCATAAATCATGTCATAGCTTGTACTGTTAGCGGCAAAGATGGAGGATGAAATAGTCGGCAGTTCACCACTTAGAGAAGCGGATGTGGAGTTAATGATGACATCATACTCTTCATCAATACTTGCCATCTCTTTGGCGCGGATAGGACCGTGAGAGACAAACAGCTCTGCAAGCTCCTGTGCTTTACTAAAGGTACGGTTGGTAATGGTTAAAGAGGTCGGCTTTTGATCGAGTAGTGGCTTAATAACACCACGAGCTGCACCACCAGCGCCAATAATTAGGATTCGCGCGCCTTCCAATACAACCTGATGCTGAAGCAGATCTTGCACTAAACCTGCACCATCAGTGTTGTCACCGATGATTTCACCATCGTCTAACTTCTTGAGGGTATTTACCGCGCCTGCTAACTGAGCCCGTTCTGTCAATCGACTAGCAAATTGATAAGCATCTTCTTTAAATGGCATAGTGATGTTGCACCCCTTGCCACCTTCAGCAAAAAACACCTTCGCCGCGTCAATAAAACCATCAACAGGTGCACTTTCTGCGGTATACACCAAAGATTGATTAGTTTGACGAGCAAACAAGGTGTGAATGAATGGCGACTTACTGTGTCCGATAGGATTACCAAACACGGCATAGCGATCGATTTGCTGGGTCATTTCCTTACCTTTGTTCCTTACTTAGATATAGAGAAAACAGGGCCACCTGATTACAGATGACCCTATCACTATCTATCTATATAGAAAAGGAGATTCCGTGCTTACCACTCTCGTGGCGTTAGGTATCGCTCGTAAAGTTCAGCTTCTGGCGATCCCGCTTCTGGCTCGTAGCAGTACTCCCAGCGAGCGAGCGGCGGCATTGACATCAGAATCGACTCAGTACGCCCACCGCTTTGTAAACCAAATAAGGTACCACGGTCATACACTAAGTTGAACTCTACGTAACGGCCACGACGATATAGTTGGAATTCACGCTCACGCTCACCATACTCGATCTCTTTACGACGAGAAACGATCGGCAAGTAAGCTTGGCAATAGCCTTCACCGACTGCTTTGATGTAAGCAAAACACTTATCAAATTCCCACTGGTTTAGATCATCAAAGAACAAACCGCCAACACCGCGAGTTTCATTACGATGTGGTAGAAAGAAATATTTGTCACACCATGCTTTATGCTCTTGGTAAACATCGTCACCAAATGGCGCACAAAGCAGTTTTGCAGTGTCGTGCCATGATTGGCAATCTTCTTCAAATGGATAGAACGGCGTTAGGTCAAAACCACCACCAAACCACCAAATTGGGTCTTCGCCATCTTTTTCTGCAATAAAGAAGCGGACATTGGCGTGTGAAGTCGGTACATAAGGGTTTTTAGGGTGAATAACCAAAGAAACACCCATCGCTTCAAAACGACGACCCGCTAGCTCTGGACGATGCGCTGTCGCAGATGCTGGCATTTCTTTCCCTTCCACATGCGAGAAGTTCACGCCTCCCTGCTCGAAAACAAGGCCATCACGCAAAACACGTGAGCGACCACCGCCACCCAGACGCTCTCCTTTTTCACGTTGCCATGCATCTTCGACAAAGACGGCCTTTCCATCTTCTTGTTCTAACTGCTGACAAATGGAGTCCTGAAGTGACATCAAGAACTGCTTTACGGCGTGCTTATCGATCGCTGACATACGTTATTACCTATTACGTGAAACCTAATGATGGCTGGCTAGCAGGGTTAACCCTGTCTTAATATTTGTGAAGTTTTGGCGTCACGAATCTCGCTGGGTTTATCACGACCGCTGGTCTCGCCACGAAGAATGGCGACCAGCTTATCCCCCAACTGCTCTTCGACTTCTTCCGTGGTCATACACGGTGGTAAGCCGGAAAGATTCGCGCTGGTAGAGGTTAACGGCTTTCCGAATGCATTACACATTTTTTGCACCAAAGGATGATCAGTCACACGAACCGCAATTGAATCAAACTGCCCTGAAACCCAGTTGGATACTTTATCGCTCGCTGGCATGATCCAAGTGTATGGGCCTGGCCAAGTGGCATGAACAGTCTGTAATTGTTCTCCAGTCAACTGAGATTCATCAATATAAGGCAAGAGCTGATCATAACTTGCCGCGATGAGAATCAGCCCTTTTTCTACCGGACGCTGCTTGAGCTCTAATAGCTTTTGAATTGCTTCTGGGTTATCTGGATCACATCCGACACCAAAAACCCCTTCTGTTGGATAGGCAATCACTTCGCCTTGCTTGAGTGCGTTGAGCACTTGTTCAAAGTTATCCACCGATTACTTCCTATTTGTTTGACTGTGTTGTTTTCACTAAGTGTACAAATATTCATTCTCAGACACTAAAGCAATTTTTTTATAAAATGTATCAATAGCGCCAACAACAAGGCGCAAACGTTTGCTTGAGATAAAAATCCCCGTATAATGCGCACAAATTTATAGCTCACCTAATTTTTGCAGCTTAAAGGAGTTTGAGATGAAAGTCGGTATCATCATGGGTTCTAAATCCGATTGGCCAACCATGAAACTAGCAGCGGACATGCTAGACCAATTTGGCGTGCCTTACGAAACAAAAGTCGTGTCAGCACACCGAACTCCTCAATTACTGGCTGACTACGCTAGTGGCGCAAAAGAACGCGGCATCAAAGTTATCATCGCAGGCGCAGGTGGTGCAGCCCACCTACCAGGTATGGCGGCGGCGTTTACTAGTTTGCCAGTGCTTGGGGTTCCCGTTCAGTCTCGTGCACTGAAAGGTATGGATTCACTGCTTTCTATTGTACAGATGCCAAAGGGAATTGCGGTTGGTACATTGGCGATTGGCGAAGCGGGCGCAGCAAACGCCGGTATCCTAGCAGCGCAAATCCTAGGCACTCATGATGAAAACATCATGGCGAAGGTAGAAGCATTCCGTAATGAGCAAACGGAAACAGTTCTCGCAAATCCAAACCCTGCAGAGGATTAATCAGATGCATGTACTGGTTCTTGGTGCGGGTCAGTTGGCTCGTATGATGTCTCTGGCTGGTGCGCCACTGAATATTCAAATTTCAGCTTACGATGTCACCAACGGTGATGTCGTTCACCCTTTAACTCAACAGGTACTTGGCCATGGTTTGGAAAATGCGATTACGCAAGTTGATGTGATTACTGCCGAGTTCGAGCATATTCCACATGACGTGCTCAAAGTTTGCGAAGCGAGCGGCAAGTTCCTACCAAGTACGCAAGCCATCAAAGCAGGTGGTGATCGCCGTATTGAAAAGGCACTGCTTGATGATGCTGGCGTGCGCAACGCGAAATACTACGTCATTGAAACTCGTGAAGACTTTGACCGCGCAATTGAACACGTTGGTATGCCAATGGTTCTGAAAAGTGCATTGGGTGGTTACGATGGTAAAGGCCAGTGGCGCTTAAAAGAAACTTCTCAAGTCGAAGACATTTGGACTGAGATGGCAGAGTGCATCGCGGCAACACCAACTCAAGCGATTGTTGCTGAAGAGTTTGTTCCTTTTAACCGCGAAGTATCACTGGTTGGTGCTCGCGGTAAAGATGGGAGCGTTGAAGTGTACCCTCTCGCAGAGAACGTCCACACCAATGGTGTATTGAGCCTTTCTACTGCGATTGATGCACCAGAGTTGCAAGAGCAAGCAAAACAGATGTTCACGGCCGTTGCCAACAGCTTGAATTACGTTGGTGTGCTAGCGCTGGAGTTCTTCGATGTTGACGGTACTTTGCTAGTTAATGAAATCGCACCACGCGTACACAACTCTGGTCACTGGACTCAACAGGGTGCAGAAACCTGTCAGTTTGAGAACCACCTACGCGCCGTGTGTGGCATGCCTTTGGGTAGCACTAAGTTGGTTCGTGAAACCTCGATGATTAATATTCTTGGTGAAGATACACTACCAGAAGCATTGCTAGCGATGGATGGTTGCCACATTCATTGGTACGGCAAAGAAAAACGTGCGGGTCGCAAGATGGGCCACATCAACGTCTGTGGTGACTACACTGGCGAACTTAATCGCAAACTTTGTGCATTAGCAGATGTTTTGGATGAACAGACTTTCCCTGCTGTGCATGAATTTGCCAAGCAGTGGCAAGCCTAGAAAAGCAGCAGAATAAATAGCAAAAGGGTCGCACGATGCGACCCTTTTCAATTCCTTTAATTCATTTACCCTTGTTGGGTGTGCTGGCACTTACGGTTGGCACATTGCAATTTCACACCACTGGCAAGTTTCTTCTCCACCAACAGAGTAAAACCACACTCTTCGCATCGCCCCTTGACCGGAGCAAGGTTCACAGCAAATTTGCATTTAGGGTAGTTGTCACATGCGTAGAAGGTTTTACCAAATCGGGTTTTACGTTCAACTAAATGACCTTTACCGCATTCAGGACACGCTTGATGCTCTTGCGACTGTTTTTCTGGCTCTGGTTGATTAATCGACTCAATATGATGGCACGCCGGATAGTTACTGCAACCAACAAACATGCCGTAGCGCCCTTGGCGGAGTACCAACTCATTGCCACACTCAGGACAAGGCACACCCAACTCTTTCACGATGTGTCCATCATTGTTGTGCAGGGCTTTGATGTAATCACAGCTTGGGTAGTGGCTACAGCCAAGAAAGGGACCGTGTTTGCCATGTTTGAGGGTCAGCTCACCACCACATTTTGGACACGGCTCGTGCTCCAAAGCGTGTTCATGGGCAGAGAAAAGGGTGTTGTCGATTTTACTACTCATACTTACCGTTTCGTGAAAAGCACACAAAAAGACAAGCTCGCGTTTATTCTAGTTAAACTCGAACTTGCCCAGATGGTTAGTGAAGAATCCCTTGTTCCTTGGTGTACAACAGCTCTTCCATTAGCGTGTAAGCGTTTTCGTTGCCAGGCACATTAAACAGCACCATCAGAATGATCCATTTGAGGTCTTCAAGCTCAAACTCACTCGTTTCTAATCCCATCACTCGGTCAATCACCATTTCGCGAGTTTCTGTGGTTAACACATTGATTTGCTCGAGAAACAATAGAAATCCTCGGCATTCCAAATCTAAACGCTGCATCTCTTTCGCTGTGTAGATACGAGTTGATGACGAAGCCATGCAAGTCGAGATTGCAGAAGAGGTGTCACTTTGCTGCAATGCGGCAAGCTCTTCTAACCAGACAAGGGCTTTGTAGATATCTTTTTGTTGGAAGCCTGCACGAAGCAACTCTTCTTCCAACTCGTCTTGTTCGACCTGTAACTCTGCATCGCTATGGATGTAGGTTTCGAATAGATACATCAGTATATCCATCATCATAGCTAGCCCCTCCCCTTTCGAATATAGCCACCTGAAACCGCAACGACATGCCCAGAGAGTTCTAACTCTAAGAGCTGCATCATGACTTCTTGGACAGGTATATTGGTCCTGTTTGCAAGAATATCAACCGGTGTAGCTTCACTTCCTACGTTAGCTAACAGCTGAGGAAATGGCAATTCTTCTTCATCATTTAACGTAGAAAATAAATCGGTACTCTGATTAATAGACCAATCAAGCAAGGACTGTATTTCATCTAAGACATCTTTCGTCTTTTCTACGAGGCAAGCGCCATGACGTATCAACTGGTTTCCACCGCAGGCATTGGGGGCATTGATTGACGCTGGCAGAGCAAATACTTCTCGACCTTGCTCAAGCGCGTAACGAGCTGTAATTAACGAGCCGCTCTTTTTCGCCGCCTCGACGACCAGTACACCAAGCGATAATCCACTAATAATACGATTACGACGCGGGAAGTTTTCTGGGTGCGGCTTGGCATTAGGCCGAAACTCAGACACCAAAGCCCCATGTTCAATAACACGTTGCGCTAAACCACGATGACGTGCCGGATAAATATTTTCTAAGCCAGATCCTAGCACCGCAATCGTCTTACCACCCGCTTGCAACGCACCATCATGCGCATGACCATCAATGCCTAAAGCGAGACCACTGGTGACAATAAAATCGTGCTGAACAAACTCTGCAGCAAACTGACGTGCATGCTGTAATCCATCAATACTCGCATTTCGACTGCCAACCATCGCGATTTGTGGCTGAGAGAGACAAGTAGGGTTTCCTTGAACAAAAAGTAGAGGTGGCGGTGCAACGATTTGTTTGAGTTGAGGTGGATAACGCGGGTCAGTCAGTGTCAGGATATGATGATTTGTAGAAGCCTCAAGCCAGCTTAAACAAGCATCGACTTCTTTATCTGTTGAAGCCCAAGCTTGAATTTGCTTAGTTGTTAACCCAAGTTGTTGTAGCTGTTCAGGAGAGAAGTTTACGATTTTACGTGGCGTGTCTCTTGCCAGTAGCTTATTCATTTTGACGCCGCCAATGCCTGGTAAACAACTCAGTTTTAACCAGGCAGCGAGATCATCGTTATTTCGTCGATTCATCGATGGTTAATTCGTCCGCCAACGGTGACACCACCGAAATATCTTGGTTAATGGGTTTCGTACTGTTAGTGATCAGTGCCAAGCTAAAGTACTCATAAGGACGAATGACCAGCAACTCACCAACTTTGCTTTGAGGCAAAGTGATTTTCTTATCAAGCACGCCAAACTCTTTCTTGAACTCATCGCCGTCTTTGTAAACTGGGTGCGCGTCTTCTTTTAAATCAAACACACTGCCTTGCTTGAGATTATCTGACGTGCCTTTATCAATCACCACGACTTGGTTAGTTGAACTAAAGCGAATACCTTCGATATTACCTAGCAACTTTGCAGAACTGCCTTGTGGCGACGGCAGCGGATAGAACGTAGTCGTGAAGTCAGTATTCTCAACCGATTGATTTGGCAACGCGATATCGTTACGTAGGATTTCTTGCATTTGCGATTTAAGCTTCAAACCTGAATAATCACTCGAAGCTTCAACGAGCTCGCCTTTGGCAATCAAACGCAGCGCGGTAATCTCTTCGGACACATCGTCACGCGAAAAGGTAGCTACTGGTCGATAAATAGCCCAACCTGTCGCGGTCTGATTGCCATTGATATACAGCACATCTCCTGCAGTCAGATACTTACTGCCTTTGCTGCTACCCATCACTTTTGCTGCTCTGTTCAACGAATCTTTATCTAGCAACCGATCCGATTTAAGGTAAGGCATCACCAAACCTTCCGCGACCGTTGGTACGGCTTTCTTTTCTGTGATGCGAGCTTTCGGGCTCAGCTTCTTAACCGGTTTTAGGCTCAACACGGGCTGACCGTTAATCCACACCAAAGACAGCTTGTCACCGGGATAAATTAAATGAGGGTTATCGATTTCCGGGTTTACTTGCCATAAACGAGGCCACAACCACGGGCTATCTAAGTACATGGCCGAAATATCCCATAGCGTATCGCCCTTCACAACTACATATGTTTGTGGCGCATCATCTTTAACAGTCAGTGGGTTCGCATCCACATTTGCTACAGCGTTGAAAGAGAAAAGTAACGGCAACGTAACACTGGCAACGTTGCGGAAAATTCGATTCATGACCCTCGTCCTTGGTCTATTAAGCAGGAACCAGAATGGAAATTGGTGCAAGGATGCTGTCATTTAGGCTATAAAATGTCTAGAATTGAGCCAACAAGGTTTGTGCTGTTTCGGCACAGTTCAATATTTCGAGTGAATATGTCTGTATTACAAGTATTAACATTCCCGGATGATCGCCTGCGCACAGTCGCAAAGCCTGTTGAAGCGGTGACACCTGAGATTCAAAAAATCGTCGATGACATGATTGAAACCATGTACGACGAAGAAGGTATTGGCCTTGCTGCAACGCAGGTTGATATCCACAAACGTATCGTAGTGATTGATATTTCAGAAACTCGCGATGAGCCGATGGTGCTAATCAACCCTGAGATTCTGGAAAAGCGTGGCGAAGATGGCATCGAAGAAGGCTGTCTGTCGGTACCAGGTGCGCGCGCACTTGTGCCTCGCGCTGCAGAAGTTACCGTTAAAGCACTGGATCGTGATGGCAAAGAGTTCACCTTTGAAGCCGACGACCTGCTAGCGATTTGTGTTCAACACGAGCTTGATCACTTACAAGGTAAGCTGTTCGTGGATTACCTATCGCCACTGAAACGCAAACGCATTCAGGACAAGCTAGCGAAAATCAAACGCTTTAACGAGAAGCAGCAAAACGCTTAATCTCGAACCATACCAATTAGAAGGAAGTCTACCTTGAGTCAGTCTTTACGAATTGTCTTTGCAGGTACTCCGGATTTCGCCGCCCGTCACTTGGCGGCGTTGTTGTCTTCGGAGCATGAAGTCATCGCGGTTTACACAAACCCAGATCGTCCAGCGGGTCGTGGCAAAAAAATGGCTGCGCCACCGGTAAAACAACTGGCGCTAGAACACAATATCCCGGTTTACCAACCTGAAAGCTTTAAGTCCGACGAAGCGAAACAAGAACTTGCCGATCTGAACGCCGACCTCATGGTTGTCGTGGCGTACGGTATGCTGCTGCCACAAGCGGTTCTTGATACCCCTAAACTGGGTTGTATCAACGTACATGGTTCTATCCTACCTCGTTGGCGTGGTGCGGCTCCAATCCAACGCTCTATTTGGGCGGGCGATGCAGAAACTGGCGTGACCATCATGCAGATGGACATCGGTCTCGACACTGGTGATATGCTGAAGATTGCAACTCTGCCAATCGAAGCGACAGATACCAGCGCTTCAATGTACGAAAAATTGGCTGAGCTTGGTCCAGAAGCCCTGATTGACTGCCTAGTAGACATTGCTGCGGGTAAAGCAGTGCCAGTGAAGCAAGACGATGAGCTAGCGAACTATGCGAAAAAGCTCAGCAAAGAAGAAGCACGCATCAACTGGAACGACGATGCGGCGCACATTGAGCGCTGCGTTCGTGCATTTAACCCATGGCCAATGAGCCACTTTGAGGCGGCAGAAAACAGCATCAAAGTATGGCAAAGCCGTGTGGCAGAGCAAACCAGTGACAAGCCAGCCGGCACCATCGTACAAGCAGATAAAACCGGTATTTATGTTGCGACAGGCAACGGCGTACTGGTGCTAGAGCAACTGCAAGTTCCTGGCAAAAAAGCCATGTCAGTTCAGGATATTCTGAATTCGCGTGCGGCTTGGTTTGAAGTTGGCACTCTGCTGGTTTAAGCCATATTAGGGGTTATCATCCCCAATTATACGAACTTTTAGAGGGCAGAGATGCCCTCCTTTACTTTAAGGTACTCATCATGAATGTTCGCGCTGCGGCTGCTAACGTCCTGTATCTTGTCGTCGACAAGGGCCACTCACTTTCAAGCGCTCTTCCAGCGGCTCAACAAACGGTACGACCTCGTGACCACGCTCTGTTACAAGAGATCTGTTACGGTGCGCTACGTTACCTCCCTCGCCTAGAAATGATCGCAAACCAGTTGATGGATAAGCCGCTCAAAGGCAAACAACGTGTATTCCATCACCTAATTCTGGTTGGTATTTACCAACTGAGCTTCATGCGTATTCCTGCGCACGCAGCAGTTGGTGAAACGGTTGAAGGCACTAAAGAGCTGAAAGGTCCTCGTCTGCGTGGTTTGATTAACGCGGTATTGCGTAACTACCAGCGCAACCAAGAAGAACTCGACCAAATGGCCGTCAGCAACAACGCTGGCAAGTACGGTCACCCAAGCTGGTTACTAAAACTGCTGCAAGAGGCCTACCCACAACAATGGGAAAGCATTGTTGAAGCGAACAACCAAAAAGCACCAATGTGGCTGCGTGTGAACCATCAACACCACACTCGTGATGAATACCTTGCGCTGCTCAAAAATGAAAACATTGATAGCACGCCACACACAGAAGCAATGGACGCCATAAAATTGGCCGCACCATGTGATGTGATGAAGCTACCTGGTTTTGAAATAGGTTGGGTTTCGGTACAAGATGCGGCGGCGCAGCTTTCGATCAACTATCTAAAACCACAAGACGGCGAACGGATTTTAGATTGCTGTGCTGCGCCAGGTGGCAAGACGGCGCACATTCTAGAGCGCACGTCGGGCAGTGAAGTGGTCGCGATTGACTGCGACGACACACGCTTGAAACGTGTGCATGAAAACCTGAAGCGTCTCAACCTTCAGGCAAAAGTGGTTTGCGGTGATGCGCGTAATCCACAAGAATGGTGGCAAGGCGAGCAATTTGATCGCATTTTGCTGGATGCCCCATGTTCTGCGACTGGCGTGATTCGTCGTCACCCAGACATCAAATGGCTACGTCGTGCAGACGACATCGCCGCATTAGCAGAGCTACAGAGTGAAATTTTTGATGCCATGTGGACGCAACTGAAACCCGGCGGCACAATGGTTTACGCGACTTGTTCAATCACACCGCAAGAAAACGTGGAGCAAGTAAAAGCGTTTTTAGCACGTACCGCGGATGCGCAACTGCTGGATTCTGATCCCGACCAGCCTGGTCGTCAAATTCTACCAGGCGAAGAAGATATGGATGGTTTCTACTACGCAGTGCTAACTAAAACACACGCGTAACAGCATGCTAAATAGGGCGATTGGAGTGATTTCAATCGCCTTTTTCAGATACGAGAAAAGAGTATGAAGATCATTATTCTTGGTGCAGGTCAGGTTGGCGGCACACTGGCAGAAAACCTAGTGGGTGAAAACAACGACATCACCATCGTCGACAATAATGCCGACCGACTGCGTGAATTGCAGGACAAATACGACCTACGTGTGGTCAATGGCCATGCGAGCCATCCAGACGTGCTACACGAAGCTGGCGCGCAAGACGCCGATATGCTCGTCGCAGTAACCAACACTGATGAAACCAACATGGCCGCCTGTCAGGTCGCGTTCACTCTATTCAATACCCCAAACCGCGTTGCGCGTATTCGCTCTCCAGAATACTTGGCAGAAAAAGAAGCCCTGTTTAAATCTGGCGCTATTCCTGTTGATCACCTTATCGCACCAGAAGAACTCGTTACGAGCTACATCGA
>NZ_JADDYG010000481.1:12380-18763 GCF_015163535.1 Vibrio sp. OPT46
TACCCCAAACCGCGTTGCACGTATTCGCTCTCCAGAATACTTGGCAGAAAAAGAAGCCCTGTTTAAATCTGGCGCTATTCCTGTTGATCACCTTATCGCACCAGAAGAACTCGTCACGAGCTACATCGAACGTCTGATCCAATACCCAGGCGCGCTGCAAGTGGTGAGCTTTGCTGAACAGAAAGTCAGCCTAGTGGCGGTGAAAGCCTACTATGGTGGCCCGCTGGTGGGTAATGCGCTGTCTGCTTTGCGTGAGCACATGCCGCACATCGATACCCGTGTGGCGGCTATTTTCCGCCAGGGTCGCCCGATTCGCCCACAAGGTACCACCATCATTGAAGCCGACGATGAAGTGTTCTTCGTTGCAGCAAGTAATCATATTCGCTCAGTGATGAGTGAGCTTCAGCGCCTAGAAAAACCGTACCGCCGCATCATGATTGTTGGCGGGGGTAACATCGGCGCAAGCTTGGCAAAACGCCTAGAGCAAACTTACAGCGTGAAGCTGATTGAGCGTAACTACCAGCGTGCAGAAAAGCTCTCTGAGCAACTAGAAAACACCATCGTGTTCTGCGGTGATGCGGCAGACCAAGAGCTTCTCTCGGAAGAGAACATCGACCAAGTCGACGTCTTCATCGCGCTGACCAACGAAGATGAAACCAACATCATGTCTGCAATGTTGGCAAAACGCATGGGCGCCAAAAAAGTGATGGTGCTGATCCAACGTGGCGCTTATGTAGACCTGGTACAAGGCGGCGTAATTGATGTAGCAATCTCACCTCAGCAAGCCACTATTTCAGCCTTGCTAACGCACGTTCGTCGCGCTGATATCGTAAACGTGTCCTCACTTCGCCGCGGTGCTGCGGAAGCGATTGAAGCCGTCGCTCACGGTGATGAAAGTACATCTAAAGTGGTTGGACGTGCAATTGGAGATATAAAACTTCCACCTGGGACCACCATTGGTGCTATCGTTCGTGGCGAAGAAGTTCTTATTGCCCACGACCGTACGGTCATCGAGCAGGATGACCATGTGGTGATGTTCCTGGTCAACAAAAAATACGTATCAGACGTCGAAGCGCTATTCCAGCCGAGTCCATTCTTCCTCTAGGATTTTCCTATGGTCAACTTACGTCCCGTACTGTTTGTTATCGGGCTAGTTTTATCCAAACTGGCCCTGTTTATGTACGTGCCGACTTTGGTCGCTTTCTTTACCGGTACGGGGGGATTCCTCGATTTCGCCCAAGCCGTTGTGATCACGCACCTTGCCGCCTTCATCTGCCTAACGATAGGTCGAACCGCCAAGTTCAAACTCAGCGTACGCGATATGTTCCTCATCACCAGTTTGGTTTGGACCATCGCGAGTGCGTTTGCCGCCTTGCCATTTGTGTTTATCAACCACATCAGCTTCACCGACGCCTACTTCGAAACGATGTCGGGTATCACCACGACGGGCTCAACGGTGCTCAGTGGCCTAGACAACATGGCGCCGAGCATCTTGCTATGGCGCTCTATTTTACAGTGGCTTGGTGGCATTGGTTTTATCGTGATGGCGGTAGCAGTGTTACCTATGCTGAATGTCGGTGGTATGAAGCTATTCCAAACCGAATCATCAGATTGGTCGGATAAAAGTAGTCCAAGAGCGAAAACGGTCGCCAAAAACATCGTAGCGGTTTATTTAATGCTAACGGGCTTATGTATTTTGGGCTACTTGGTCACTGGCATGAACCTGTTCGAAGCAATCAACCATGCCTTTACTACGCTATCGACGGGTGGATACTCTACATCTGATGGGTCAATGAACCACTTCTCTAATGGCGCACACTGGGTGGCCACTACCTTTATGTTCTTAGGTGGTTTGCCGTTTTTGCTCTTTATCGCCGCGTTACGTAAACGCCGTATTGATGTGTTGGTTAACGACGCTCAAGTTAGAGGATTTGCGTACCTGTTCGTATTCTCAAGCTTAGTGATTTCAGCTTGGTTAGTGATTCGAGATGGGTACACCATTTTGGATGCCCTGCGAGTGTCGATGTTTAATATTGTCTCTGTCGTCACCACAACTGGCTTTGGCTTAGAAGACTTCACCGCATGGGGCGCATTACCCACCACTCTTTTCGCATTCTTAATGATGGCGGGGGCATGCTCAGGATCAACGTCTGGCGGGATCAAAATCTTCCGCTTCCAAATTGCAATGACGCTGCTAAACAAACAAATGATGAAGTTGATTCACCCTTCAGGAGTGTTTGTACAGCGTTATAACCAGCGACCGGTGAATGATGATATTGTTCGCTCAGTGGTGGCATTTGGCTTGATGTTTTTTATCACTATTATCTTTATCGCGGGTTGTTTAAGTGCACTAGGCCTCGACCCTGTGACCAGTATTTCTGGCTCAATCACCGCCGTTGCCAATGTTGGCCCTGGTATGGGCAGTGTGATTGGCCCAACAGGCAACTTCGCGCCTCTGCCCGATACTGCCAAATGGCTCTTAAGCTTTGGGATGTTAATGGGCCGCTTGGAAATTCTGACTATTCTTGTACTGTTCTTTCCTGCGTTTTGGCGCCGCTAAGCAGACTCTAATTAAAAGGTATAACAATGAAAACATGGATTACTCTGGCGACCCTACTTGCCGCCTCATCCACATACGCCGCCGAGGTCATCACTTTAGCTGATGGTCGAGAAGTGAAGTTGAACGATGACTTTACCTGGGAATACGTCATGAAAAAACCGGCGCAGCAAGCGACGGAGACACAAACAACAGCAAGCGTAGTTGAAACAATCGCAGCTCCTGCGATTGCGACAATTCCAGTGGTAACGAAAACCGTTGGCACGACCGTGGTGGTAAACGCCAAAAAGCCAACCATGCAGCTATCAGATTCAGGTGTGGATGTATTGATTGGTTCAGCAAGCTATCAAAGCGGTGAGCTTATTTTACCTACATCAATCACTAACCAAAGCTCTCAATCTGTCATTCAAGTGGAAGTTGAGGTGCAAGTGTTTGATATGTCTGGTCAGCAACTGGCAAAAGAAAACGTGACGGTTTGGCAATCCATCAAGCGCATGGCGGATACCTACCTGCGACCACAGCAAGCGGAACAAGGTAAGAGCATTAAATTGGCTGTACCGCAATCACAGCAATACCAGTTTTCTGCCAAAGTGCTAGAGGTAAAAACTCGCTAATACGTGTTTAATATTCTTTGTTGAGCCTATCGGCTAGATAGGCTCAACAAAGTAATAAATCGCAAAGAAATGGCACACGCAGCCAGCCAAAACAAAGCCGTGCCAAATCGCATGGTTAAAGGGAATGCGCTTCGCGACGTAGAAAATTACCCCTAGTGAATACACAATTCCACCAGCAGCAAGCAGTGTAAGTCCGCCGACATCCAAGTTAATAGCTAATTGATAAATCACAATCAACGATAACCATCCCATCACCAAGTACGTCATCAAAGAAAGCTTTTTAAATCGATAGACGAACGCAACTTTCATGATGATGCCGATCAACGCAATGCTCCAAATAACGATCATCAACCCAAATGCTAGAGGTGTTCTTAAGCTGACTAACAAGAAAGGGGTATAGCTGCCTGCTATCAAAAGATAAATAGCACAGTGGTCGAAGGTTTTTAGCCAACGTTTCGCTTTGGGATAAGGGATCGCATGATAGAGCGTCGAGGCCAAAAATAGCACGATAATACTCGCACCATAAATCGCCATACTGGTAAGCGTTAAAGTGTCAGCTTGATGGTCTATGGCTTTAACTAACAGCAGTATCAAGCCAACAATACCAAAAATCATCCCTATACCGTGGGTGATGGTATTGGCCAGTTCTTCACGTTGACTGTATTGAGGTTTCTGCAGCTCGGACATCAATGCGCCTATACTAGAGTTTGAAATTTGCTCTAGTATGGCACATTAGGCTTACACGTGTAAGCTTAAATTAAGACTCATGAACGGCAGTAGTTTGATCGAGATAATTGAGTACCAGTTCGCCAACTTGATCTGGCTTAGTCGTGGCAGGAATGGTCAGCTCTCGCTTGAGTTTGCCACTACCCAGTAAGCTCGCGAGCATGCCACCTTGCCCCTTGCGTGTGCGGTCAACTTCAAACCACAACTTGAGCTCTTGCTCACTTCGGTGGGCAACAAATTCTAATTCGCGCCACACGCCGTGGTAAGGTCCGTCGGTTGGCACCAGTTCAAACTCTTGCACAAATGGTAGATCGAATCCTTTCACTTCCTCGCATTCCACCTGGCGAATTCGTAAACCTTGCGCTTCAAATGCAGATAGTACCGCATCCATCAGTGGATCAGGTCGAACGGTGAGGATGTCTTTATCAGTCGGATCCAAAGCAGCGGCAACGTCTAAGCCGGTTTCTAACCATACTTTGGCATCACCAATGGTGATAGGCGTGTTCCAAGGCACATCGAGCTTAACATCGAAGGTACGCTCTTCGCCGGAATGGATGGTAAATGCGTAAGGGAGACTCCACTTAGCAAGCACATGAGTTTGAGGTACTCGGCGCATGCTGTGTCCTTCTCGCGCACCACGGTCATCAGGGGCTTCTGCGATGTAGCGGCAACAGAGTTTTAAATCAATGTTGTCGATCGCTTGTTCAGTCGCACCACCATATACATGGATAGACACATCCACACTTTGACCTGGGTATAGCACGTCTTGGTTTAAGATTGAGTCGACGTTCGCGCTCCCAATCCCAAAACTGGCAAGTGTCTTCTTCAAAAATGACATAGGCACCTCCTTCATCGAGATCTCATACTACTACTGCTGATCGTGGGATCAAACAAAAATTGCCTCGAACATCGCGACAAAATGACAAAATCTAAACAATTCAATTGCTCAACTATCGACCAATTATTACAAGGATGCTAATCTTACACTTGATATGCATGCATATCGGTATTCCTGACTCATTAACTGGATTGGCGAGAGCCAGAAGAGTGATTCTTCAATCTTGTTGGAGCCTAGCTCATAATGATTCAGGCCATTACATCGGCAATGGATATGCCTGACAGTTAGGTAAATTAATGCGCCCAACAACAGTCAGGTTCGCACACACTAATACTAGTGCAATGCGCCGCCGCAGTGGCTTTACTACTGCACCAAAGGCAAAGCAAGTTGCGCCAGCAATGACATTGGTTGAGAAGACAGCAATGATGTCGAGTGTTCCGGCCAAAGTTATCAAAGCAGCTTAATCAAAAGCGCGGCGCCAGCTGCGCTTTTTTCTTTGCACGCAACTCATAAAACTTCAAAGACTTAGAACAAACCACGGTGAAAGAGATCGTTTTTCCTATTTGGTCTTAGCAAAGCAATTTGGTACCTTTACTGCTAATTACACCTATAAATTCTGTGGAGAAAGAAATGAAGTGTCATCGCATTGAAGAGCTGCTTGAGCTACTAGAGCCTGAATGGCATAAAGATCAGGAGCTGAACCTATTGCAGTTCATCGTTAAGCTGGCAAAAGAAGCAGGCTATGAAGGAAAGCTAGAAGATCTGACCGACGATGTACTGATCTACCACCTTAAAATGCGTAATAGCAGCAAAGATGAAATGATCCCTGGACTCAAAAAAGACCAAGAGGACGATTTTAAAACGGCGATCCTACGCGCTCGTGGCATCATCAAATAACCAGCTCAACAGCCAGTATTCTTTAAGCGACTCTCTCTGTGAGTCGCTTTTTTATAACCAAAGTTTTTAGTCCCACAATTGGTTATAACTGTTCAGCCAATTATCAGGTTAACTGTACTGATTTTTGTTGTTAAACATTGACTGCGTTAAAGAAAAGGAATTGTTATTGATTGTATAATCGCCGTTCATCAGTATTTACTAAAATAATTATGTCCGGTCATGATTTATGATAAGGACGAAGTAGCAATGTCATCGAGCGACATCAATAGAAATGACGCCGTACATTATAAAAGCCTAAGAAGGATGAGTGCATGAGTCAGGATAAGATCGATATCAAAGATGTGACTCCTAAAACCTACAACCCTAAGACTCATAAAGGGAATGGGGATCGGTTCAACCCAAGTAATCGCATCTATGTACGCGAAAGCAAAGGGACTTACCAGAAACTGCGTCGTTACGGTGGTTGGTTCTTACTGCTTCTCTTCGCTTTGATACCGTGGATCCCTTACGGTGAACGTCAAGCGATCTTGCTCGACATTGGCAACCAGCAGTTCAACTTTTTCGGTACCACATTGTATCCGCAAGATCTTACCCTACTCGCCTTGCTATTTGTGATCGCGGCGTTTGGGTTGTTCTTTATTACCACCTTCTTAGGTCGAGTTTGGTGTGGCTATCTCTGCCCACAAACCGTCTGGACCTTCATGTATATCTGGTTTGAAGAGAAGCTCGAAGGTAGTGCCAATAAACGCCG
>NZ_JADDYG010000481.1:18822-22933 GCF_015163535.1 Vibrio sp. OPT46
CAAACAAGACTCCAATAAGCTGACGGCGAATTTAGCGATGCGTAAAACCGTCAAACATATAGCTTGGTTTACCATAGCGCTCGCCACTGGTTTTACTTTTGTTGGCTACTTCGTACCAATGAAGCAATTGGTTATCGACTTTTTCACCTTTAACGCCAACTTCTGGCCCGTCTTTTGGGTAATGTTCTTTGCCATTTGTACTTATGGTAATGCTGGTTGGATGCGTTCCATCATGTGTATTCACATGTGTCCTTACGCGCGCTTCCAGTCTGCCATGTTTGATAAAGACACCTTCATCGTTGGCTACGATGCAAAACGTGGGGAAAAACGTGGCCCACGTCCGCGTAAAGCCGATCCAAAGCAACTTGGTTTGGGTGATTGTATTGATTGTGATTTGTGTGTGCAGGTGTGCCCAACAGGTATCGATATTCGTGACGGCTTGCAGTATGAATGTATCAACTGTGGCGCCTGTATTGATGCGTGTGACAACACCATGGATCGCATGGGCTACGAGAAAGGCCTAATTAGTTACACCACCGAGCACCGCTTATCGGGTAAGAGTACCAAAGTCATGCGTCCGAAGCTGCTGGGCTATGGAGCTGTGCTACTGGTCATGATTGGTCTGTTCTTTGCCCAAATTGCAGCGGTAGACCCAGCAGGCATGAGTGTTATTCGCGACCGTAACCAACTGTTCCGCGTTAATAGCTCGGGAGAAGTAGAAAACACCTACACCCTCAAGGTGATCAACAAAACTCAGCAAGTGCAAGAGTACTCGTTGGATGTTGAAGGGCTATCCGATGTAAGCTGGTATGGTAAGCAGACAATTCAGGTCCAGCCAGGTGAGGTATTGAACCTGCCAATGAGTCTTGGTGCCGACCCTGACAAGCTAAACTCTGCGATTACGACAATTCAGTTTATACTCACCGATAAGAGCAACGAATTCACCATTGAAGTAGAAAGCCGTTTTATTAAAAAACTATAGCGCTACTTCAGTGACTAACGGAAAAAGGCTCAGTAATGAGCCTTTTTGTTTATATGTCCCAAAGTATGTTTAACTTTGACGCCCTTACCCCAGACTTTATGTGGTACGCGTTAGAAAGCATCGGCGTTCGCGCAGAATCAGGCTTTCTTCCCCTCAATAGCTACGAAAACCGTGTTTATCAATTCACTGACGAAGAGCGTCGTCGTTATGTCGTCAAGTTTTACCGTCCTGAACGTTGGAGCAATGAACAGATCCAAGAGGAACACGACTTTACTTTAGAGCTGATTGGCAATGAGATCCCCGTCGCACCACCTGTGCGCATCAACGGTGAAACCCTGCATCACTATCAAGGCTATGCTTTTGCGCTGTTTGATAGCGTGGGTGGTCGCCAATACGAGGTTGACAATTTAGATCAGCTCGAAGGTGTAGGGCGTTTCCTTGGCCGAATCCATAAAGTCGGCAGCCGCCAAGCCTTCCAACATCGTCCTACTATTGGCTTACAAGAATACCTGTATCAACCAAGAGAGATTCTGCAAAACGCCAATATGATTCCAATGCACTTGGAGAACAGCTTCTTCAATGACTTGGATATGCTGATCAAATCAATTGAAAGCCACTGGCAAGAAGGCTTCAATATCATTCGTTTGCATGGCGATTGCCACCCAGGCAATATTTTGTGGCGAGATGGCCCTATGTTTGTTGATTTGGATGACGCTCGTAACGGCCCTGCAGTACAAGACTTATGGATGCTATTGAACGGTGAACGCCAAGACAAACTGATGCAGTTGGATATTGTTTTAGAGGCTTACCAAGAGTTTTGCGACTTTAATCCTGCAGAATTGAAACTAATCGAGCCACTTCGCGGTCTACGAATGGTGCACTATATGGCATGGCTAGCAAAACGTTGGCATGACCCTGCATTTCCTCTCGCTTTTCCATGGTTTAATGAGCCAAAATACTGGGAAGGTCAGGTCCTTGCATTTAAAGAGCAGATCGCCGCTTTAGAAGAAGCACCGCTGTCTTTAATGCCTCAATGGTAAGTCAGGCCAAAAATTCAAAAATGGAGATATTTCGATGAAAAAACTGTTCGCACTGTTTTCTATGCTGATGTTAAGCCTGTCGGCACATGCAGCGCAATTCAAAGAAGGTGAACATTACAAAGTATTGGATCTTGAGGCATCAAAAAAACCTCTTGTGACGGAGTTTTTCTCTTTCTACTGCCCGCACTGTAATAGCTTTGAACCAGTTATCCAGCAACTGAAAAAGCAGTTGCCAGAAGGTACTAAGCTATTAAAAAACCACGTTTCTTTCATGGGTGGCAACATGGGCCCATCAATGAGCAAAGCCTACGCAACGATGGTTGCACTAAAAGTGGAAGACAAAATGGTGCCAGTGATGTTTAACCGCATCCACAATCTAAAGAAAGCACCACGTAATGATGAAGAACTTCGTCAAATCTTCCTTGATGAAGGTGTAGATGCGAAAAAATTCGATTCTGCATTCAAAGGCTTCGCGGTTGATTCAATGGTTCGCCGTATGGACAAGCAATTTGAAAACAGCGGTCTAACCGGCGTTCCTGCGGTTATCGTTAACAACAAATACCTAGTTCAAGCACAAAGCATCAAAACGATGGATGAGTACTTCTCTCTGGTGAACTACTTGCTGACACTAAAATAAGCACATCGATATCAATCAAAAGGGGAGCACGTCGCTCCCCTTTTGTTTATTTGTAAATCTCTTGTAGCAACCGATCTTTTTCTTGCCACACATCCCCCAACCATTGCTGAAATTGTCGCTTATAGGGCTTATCGTTGAAGTAATCACCAAGCACTCTTTCATCAACGGGTAACACATTTACACGCACAACCACCTTGCTCATGCGGCCCATCAATAAATCCTTGAACGGTTTATGCGTATTTTCTGGGTACGCCAACGTAACGTCGATAATGCTCTCGAACTGCTCCCCCATCGCCGCTAACGTGTACGCAATCCCGCCCGACTTTGGTTGCAGCAAATATTGATAGTTTGCTTTACTCTTACGCTGCTTTTCTTCGGTAAATCGGGTTCCTTCGACATAGTTAACCACTGTGGTTGGAGTGTATTTGAATTTAGCGCACGAGCGACGTGTCGTCTCTAAATCTTTACCTCGCTTATGAGGGTTGCGGATCAGATACTCTCGCGAATAGCGACGCATAAATGGCATATCGAGCGCCCAACACGCCATCCCGATGAAAGGCACATACAGCAGTTGTTGCTTGAGGAAAAACTTCGGCATGGGAATACGGTCTTTAAACACGCAGCAAAGCACAACAATATCTGTCCAACTGAGATGGTTACTGATCAGCAGATACCACCCGTCTTTTTTAAGCGCTTCACCGCCCTGAACATCCCACTCAACACGGTTAGATACCGCCAGAATGCACGCATTAACGGTAGCCCATAACCACATCACCTTATTGGCACAAACGGTCGCTAGTGCTTTTAGCTTTACGCCAGGAAGCAATATTTTAAATACAGCGATAACACAAATTGCGAGTGAACAAACCGCAGAATTGAGAATCACAAAAGAAGCGTTAAAAAAAAATAACAAATATGCCAACATGATAGTCAAACAACAGTGATAATGTGTGAAGAATAAAACAGCGTGTAATTATACTGCGCCTTTGCCACATTGGAACATGCGTGGAAATGGTCAGATTTGTTACCGCAACCAATATGTGCACCATTCATTCGACAACAAGGAGATAACGAATGAAACCAAGGCTACTTCTCTTGCCTTTGGCCTTTGTCGTCAGTTCTGCTCAGGCTCAACTCGCTGAAACCGCAGGTTTTGGCGGTGAAATTTCGCTGAATGCCGGATTCATATCATCAGAATCCAATTTCAATACAGAAAATAGTAACACCATCGATTCTCTCGATAAGCGTGCCGATAGTGACAGTTCTGTTATCGCTGCACCGCTAGGGAGTGTGACATACACCTTTGGTAGCCGACTCAACCACCAAGTTTACGCCGGTACCACACGCTCAGATGTCGCGGTAGGTACACTCGCTTTTCAGTTGGGCTATCAACACGAGCTACAATCTGGCACCGTGCTCGATGTTTCCTATCTGCCGACGGTACTCAAAGGC
>NZ_JADDYG010000481.1:22987-31333 GCF_015163535.1 Vibrio sp. OPT46
TCAAAGGCGAAACTTGGCGCAACCCTTATCAAGTAGGAACCGCACGTAAAGAGACGGATGTTGACGGCAATGCATATCGCTTTCAGATCAAAGGGTTAATTGATAGGAACTTCAACCTTGATCTTGCTTATGCTGATAAAGACATCGAGCAGGAGGAAGTGACAGACCGCTCACTTGCTCGCGATGCTAACCTTTACTATGTCAAAGGCGACTATCGCATTCCACTCAACCAAACGTCTATGTTGCAACCCGCTTTCACCTACATCAATCAAGATGCCGACGGTAAGGCGGAATCATTTGATTCATACGGGTTTGACATCAGCTGGTTTAAATTTATCAATCGCCATCGATTGGCTCTCACCGCGGGTTATGCATGGAAAGACTATCAAGGAGCTAGCCAAACTTTTGCTAAAACACGAAATGACGACACCATCAGCCTATTTGCGGCCTACGAATATCAAAACGTATTTGACTGGCAAGACTGGTCGTTCATTTCTTTAGCCGGCTATAGCCAAACTGACTCGAATATCACGTTTTATGAGGAGAAAGAGTACCTATTGTCGCTTGGTCTCAACTACACCTTCTAACGCCCTTCATCGCAACAAGGGGCTTACAACACTTGTTGCGATGACACTTTGCTGTCTATACCGCTTGCGCCGTAAGCTGTTTCAGTAAACGGTCCATCGCTCGATACCCAAGTGCCTCGGCCAAGTGCGTTCGTTCAATTTGCTCCGCCCCATCCAGATCGGCGATTGTTCGCGCCACTTTGATAATACGATGATACGCACGAATCGAAAGCCCTAAACGATGCAAAGCGGTTTCAAGAAACTCAGCATCACTCTTATGCAAGGGACAAAATGCCTCAATTTCTCGACTACCTAGCAGTGCATTGACCTTACCACTGCGGTTTAGCATATTGTTACGCGCATGGCTCACACGCGCTTTTACGATAGCAGTCGGCTCACCGCGATCACCACCTTCTGCTAATGTCCCTTTGGGCAAAGCTGGGATTTCTAAAGACATATCAAAGCGATCTAACAGTGGTCCAGATAATCGACCAAGGTAGCGCAAAATAGCTTGTGGATTGGTGCGCGCTTGATTGCCTTCGTAATATCCTGTCGGGCTTGGGTTCAATGCTCCAACTAATTGGAAACGAGCCGGAAAGCGTGTTTTACCTTGCGCTCGAGAGATAATGATCTCGCCAGATTCGAGCGGTTCGCGTAACGAGTCCAGAACTTTACGATCAAATTCGGGCATTTCATCGAGAAACAATAACCCGTTGTGGGCTAAAGAGATCTCCCCTGGTCTGGGTACCGAACCACCGCCGACTAATGCCGCCATTGAACTTGAATGATGCGGAGAACGAAACGGACGCGACTTCCAGTTATGCTCATTAATTTCACTCTGAGTCAACGATGCCACCGAAGCGGTTTCCATTGCTTCTTCGTCACTCATTTCCGGTAATAAGTCACACAAACGCGAAGCCAACATCGTTTTTCCAGTACCTGGCGGGCCAAGGAAAAGTAAGTTGTGGTTTCCAGCGGCAGCAATCTCCAGTGCTCGCTTACCTTGTTGTTGGCCAATAATATCTTGTAAGTCTCGACCATGTTTTTCGATCGTTTTTCGCTTAGGCGTTTGAAAAAGATTCAGTCGATGTTGACCACAAAGCTCGGCACATACTTCCAGTAATGATTGGGCCGATTTATGTTGTTCCTTCCCCACCAGCGCCGCCTGATCGCCATTCACATGTGGGACGACCAAATGACGTTGAATCTTACTGGCTTCCAGCGCAGCAGGCAGCACACCTTTTACAGGTCTCAGACCACCAGATAGTGCTAACTCACCCACAAATTCGTAGTTTTTGAGCTTATCTGTCGCGATTTGCTCCGAAGCGGCCAAAATTCCCAATGCAATAGGAAGATCAAAACGTCCTCCCTCCTTGGGTAGATCTGCCGGAGCCAAGTTCACGGTGATCCGCTTAGCAGGAAATTGAAAGTTAGAATTAATGATCGCACTGCGTACGCGATCTTTGGACTCTTTTACCGTTGTCTCTGGCAAGCCTACTAAGGTAAACCCTGGCATGCCGTTGCTGATATGAACTTCTACACTAACCGATGGCGCTTGCACCCCGACGCTTGCTCGACTATGAATGATTGCCAGCCCCATACGTTCCTCAATTTTTTTGAACACTCTGTAAACAAATGTTTTATCTAGTTGGTTATGTTATATACCGCGTCCCAATTGAGAGTTAATGTGAAAAAAGAATGACTTTTTGCTTGTCATGCAGCGGAATTGTGTGATACCACTAATGACGCAAACAATTTCGTAGAACATTACACAACATTTTTTAACGAAAAAAGAACGACAGACAGATGAACCTTTTCGCTCATATCAACGCACTGCTAGCCCTGATTATCGTGGTCATTATTGGCACCGCGCGGGGTATTGTGGGCGAAAGGTAACCACAAATTACAGAAAACCCCCGCACTGAAAAGTCCGGGGGTTTTTTTACAACTACAAGTTGTCATCTGTCTAACCCTCGGACAGTTTAACGGGAAGAATGGGAGTGCACATGAAGTGCAATAAATATGGCAATCGCTACGAGCCACAACGTAGCAAAGGAGGTTTACGATGACTGGTGCACAACTTGTCGTAGCCGCTTTAAGACAGCAAGGCATCGAAACCGTTTTTGGCTACCCCGGCGGGGCCATCATGCCAATCTATGATGCTTTGTATGACGGTGGGGTGGAACACATCCTATGCCGTCACGAGCAAGGGGCCGCTATGGCAGCTATCGGGATGGCTCGTTCCACTCAAGACGTTGCTGTGTGCATGGCAACTTCCGGCCCAGGAGCCACTAACCTTGTTACCGGCCTTGCCGACGCTTTCCTTGACTCCGTACCTCTAGTTGCCATCACAGGCCAGGTAGCTAGCTCTCATATCGGTACCGATGCATTCCAAGAAATGGATGTGATCGGAATGTCCCTAGCCTGTACTAAGCACAGCTATCTCGTGACCGAAATTGAAGATCTAGCTCCGACACTTGCCGAAGCCTTTGAAGTCGCAAAAACCGGTCGTCCGGGTCCTGTCATTGTCGATATCGCCAAAGATGTTCAACTTGCTCAAGCACCCACAGACCTTCTTCCTCCATACATAGCACCAGCAATCGAAGATGTCAGCGCTGAAGATATCAAACGTGCGCAAGATGTGCTGGCAGCATCTACTCGCCCAGTGTTGTATGTTGGTGGTGGCGTGCAACTTGCGAAAGCAACCGATGCAGTACGCGAATTTCTTCGCTTAAACCCAATGCCTGCAGTTAGCACATTAAAAGGTCTCGGTACCATTGAACGCCATGATCCTCACTATCTTGGTATGTTGGGTATGCACGGCACCAAAGCCGCCAACCTAGTGGTTCAAGAAGCCGATCTATTGATTGTGGTTGGCGCGCGTTTTGATGACCGTGTGACGGGTAAGCTCGACACGTTTGCACCAAATGCGAAAGTGATTCATATCGACATTGATGCTGCGGAGATTCATAAACTGCGCCACGCCAACGCACCATTACGTGGCGACATCAACACCATTCTTCCTCAGCTAGAGCTGACTCAAGATATTTCACCGTGGGTTCATCACAGTGAAAGTCTGCGCAGCGGCTTTAAGTGGCGTTACGACCACCCGGGCGAGTTAATCTACGCACCGCTATTGCTTAAACAACTGTCTGACATGATGCCAGATAGCTCAATTGTCTCGACCGACGTCGGTCAACACCAGATGTGGGCAGCGCAACATATCCAGCCACGCGAACCACAAAATTTCATCACTTCTGCTGGTCTTGGCACCATGGGCTTTGGCTTGCCAGCAGCGATGGGCGCTGCAGTCGCACGTCCTGATGATCAGTCTATCCTTATTACAGGTGACGGTTCATTTATGATGAACGTTCAGGAATTGGGCACGCTGAAGCGTCGGCAGATTCCAGTGAAGATTGTCCTTCTTAATAACCAACGTCTTGGCATGGTTCGCCAATGGCAGTCATTGTTCTTTGACGGTCGCCACAGTGAAACCATTCTTGATGACAACCCAGATTTCGTGATGTTAGCAAAAGCATTCGATATCCCGGGCAAAACCATCACCAAGAAAGAAGAAGTCGAACCTGCTCTCAAAGAGATGCTAGCGAGTGAAACTTCTTACATGCTTCACGTTTTGATTGATGAAGAAGAAAACGTGTGGCCATTGGTGCCACCTGGCGCATCAAACAGTGATATGTTGGAAAATACATAGGAGACAATCGCATGGACAGATATTTACTCGACATCAAAGCCGATGACAAACCGGTACTGTTGGAGCGCGTTCTACGTGTGATTCGTCACCGAGGTTTCGTGATCAAACAAGTCGCTGCTACGCAAAACCACGAAAGCAAAGTAGCCAGCGTCGAGATCATCGTCGACAGCGATCGACCAATCTCGTTTTTGATCAATCAAATAGAGAAGTTGTGGGACGTTCGTAAGGTTGAGGTGCTAAAAATCCGCAACGATGAACTGCCAAATCACAACTTACAACAACACGTAAGTGCATAAGGAAGGCAACAAATGGCAACGAAAACTGCAGATTTCATTTGGTTTAATGGTGAGATGGTTCCATGGGCAGAGGCGAACGTTCACGTTCTGACTCACGCAATGCACTATGGTACATCCGTGTTTGAAGGCGTGCGCTGTTACAACACACCAAAAGGCCCAATTGTCTTCCGTCACCGTGAGCATGCACAACGTCTAAAAGATTCTGCCAAGATTTACCGCTTTCCGATCCCTTTCTCTGTAGAAGAAATCATGGAAGCGACCCGCGAAACACTGCGCCAAAACAAACTCGACAGCGCTTACATTCGTCCATTGGGTTTTGTCGGGAATGTTGGCTTAGGCGTATGTCCACCAGTTGGCACTGAGATGGATCTAATCATTGCAGCATTTCCTTGGGGCTCTTACTTAGGCGAAGAAGCGCTAGAAAAAGGTGTCGATGCGATGATTTCAAGCTGGAATCGCGCTGCGCCAAACACCATCCCAACTGCGGCTAAAGCAGGCGGTAACTACCTATCTTCACTACTGGTTGGTGGTGAAGCGCGTCGTCACGGTTACGACGAAGGTATTGCGCTAAGCGTAGATGGTTACCTATCGGAAGGGGCTGGTGAAAACATCTTCGTTATCAAAGATGGCGTAATCACTACACCACCAGCAACTAGCGCGATTCTACCGGGCATCACTCGTGACTCGATCATGACAATTGCACGCGATAAAGGCTACAAAGTACGTGAGGCGAACATTGCTCGTGAAGCCCTTTACCTTGCCGATGAAGTCTTCATGACAGGTACTGCGGCTGAGATTGTACCAGTGGCAACCATCGACAAAATTGAAGTAGGTACAGGTAAACGCGGCCCAATCACTAAAGAACTACAAGCAGCCTACTTTGGCCTATTTGACGGCACCACGGAAGATAAGTGGGGCTGGTTAGACTATGTGTACCCAGAACAGAAGTAAGAAGGATTAGGAAATGCCAAAATATAGATCAGCTACCACCACACATGGTCGTAACATGGCGGGTGCACGAGCACTGTGGCGTGCAACGGGTGTGAAAGAAGAAGACTTCGGTAAACCAATCATCGCCGTTGTAAACTCGTTTACTCAATTTGTTCCGGGTCACGTACACCTGAAAGACATGGGCCAGCTTGTAGCGCGTGAAATCGAAAAAGCCGGCGGCATCGCAAAAGAATTCAACACCATCGCGGTTGATGATGGTATCGCAATGGGTCACGGCGGCATGCTGTACTCACTGCCTTCACGCGAACTGATCGCAGACTCTGTGGAGTACATGGTCAACGCGCACTGTGCCGATGCCATGGTATGTATCTCTAACTGTGACAAAATCACTCCGGGAATGTTGATGGCATCTATGCGTCTCAACATCCCGGTTATCTTTGTTTCTGGTGGTCCAATGGAAGCGGGTAAAACCAAGCTTTCTGATCAGATCATCAAACTAGACCTTGTAGATGCGATGATCCAAGGCGCGGATCCAAAAGTGTCTGATGAGCAAAGCGAGCAGATCGAACGCAGCGCATGTCCAACGTGTGGATCGTGTTCAGGCATGTTCACTGCAAACTCAATGAACTGTCTAACGGAAGCACTGGGTCTTTCTCAACCAGGTAACGGTTCTATGCTGGCAACGCACGCTGACCGTGAACAACTGTTCCTTAATGCAGGTCGTCGTATCGTTGAACTGACTCGTCGTTACTACGAGCAAGATGACGAATCAGCACTGCCACGCAACATCGCTACGTTTGATGCGTTCGAAAATGCGATGGCACTGGATATTGCAATGGGTGGCTCAACCAACACCATTTTGCACCTGTTGGCTGCAGCGCAAGAAGGTGAAGTGGATTTCGATATGGAAGATATCGATCGCCTATCACGCCAAGTACCACACCTATGTAAAGTGGCACCATCTACCCAGAAATATCACATGGAAGACGTACACCGCGCTGGTGGCGTCATGGCAATTCTTGGTGAGTTAGATCGTGCAGGTCTTCTACACAATGATGCGCGCACCGTGCTTGGCCTTTCGATGAAAGAGCAGCTGGCGAAATACGACATCATCCAAACTGAAGACGAAGAAGTACTTAAGTTCTACCGCGCAGGTCCTGCGGGAATTCGTACTACTCAAGCGTTCTCACAAGATTGCCGCTGGGATCGCCTTGATGACGACCGTGCGGAAGGCTGTATTCGTACTATCGATCATGCCTTTAGCCAAGAAGGTGGCCTAGCCGTTCTATCAGGCAACATCGCATTAGATGGTTGTATCGTTAAGACTGCTGGTGTGGATGAGAGCATTCATAAATTCACTGGCCCAGCCGTAGTTTTCGAAAGCCAAGAAGACGCCGTAGAAGGCATCTTAGGCGGCAAAGTAAAAGCTGGCGACGTGGTTGTTATCCGTTACGAAGGCCCTAAAGGTGGTCCGGGCATGCAAGAAATGCTTTACCCAACCACTTATCTAAAATCGATGGGCCTTGGCAAAGAGTGTGCACTTCTGACTGACGGCCGTTTCTCTGGCGGCACATCAGGTCTTTCTATCGGCCACGCCTCTCCTGAAGCAGCAAACGGCGGTGCAATTGGCCTGGTAAAAGAAGGCGATATAATCGCAATTGATATTCCAAACCGTTCAATTTCACTCCAAGTGTCTGAACAAGAACTTGCTGAGCGCCGTGCAAAACAAGACGAACTAGGCTGGAAACCAGTTGACCGCCAACGTGAAGTTTCATTTGCACTCAAAGCGTACGCGAGTATGGCAACCAGTGCTGACAAGGGTGCAGTACGAGACAAGTCGAAGCTAGAGGGCTAGCAATGATGGAAGCTCAACCCGAAAAACAAGTGAACCAAACTGGCGCAGATTATCTGCGCCAAATCCTTCGCGCACCTGTTTATGAAGTAGCAACAGTGACGCCACTGCAAGAAATGCCTCGTTTATCTGCACGTATCGGGAATAACGTGCAGATCAAGCGTGAAGATCGCCAACCCGTACACTCGTTCAAATTGCGCGGTGCATACAACATGGTGGCGAGTTTATCTGAAGCACAAAAAGCCGCTGGTGTCATTGCAGCATCGGCAGGTAACCACGCTCAAGGCATGGCGCTCTCTGGTACTAAGCTAGGCATCAAAACCACCATCGTGATGCCTAAAACCACACCAGACATCAAAGTCGATGCGGTACGTGGCTTCGGTGGCAATGTAGTGCTGCACGGCAGCAACTTTGATGAGGCAAAAGCGGAAGCGGAACGCCTTTCTGATCTGCATGGGTACACATTTGTCCCTCCTTTCGATCACCCACTGGTGATTGCAGGTCAAGGCACCATCGGCATGGAAATGCTGCAGCAAAATGGTCACCTTGATTACATTTTCGTCCCTGTCGGTGGTGGCGGTTTGGCTGCGGGTGTTGCGGTACTTGTGAAGCAGCTCATGCCAGAAATCAAAGTGATTGCAGTTGAGCCAGAAGATTCGTCATGCCTCAAAGCTGCTTTGGATGCTGGTGAGCCAGTAGTACTAGACCAAGTCAGCATGTTTGCCGATGGCGTCGCTGTAAAACGCATTGGCGAAGAGACTTTCCGTCTATGCCAAAAGTACATTGATGGCCATATTGCCGTCTCTAGCGATGAAATCTGCGCAGCAGTAAAAGACATCTTTGAAGACACCCGTGCGATTGCAGAGCCTTCTGGCGCGCTTGCTCTGGCGGGTTTGAAGAAGTTTGCTGAGCAAAACAAACTGCAAGGTAAGAATTTAGGTACTGTGCTGTCTGGTGCCAACACTAACT
>NZ_JADDYG010000481.1:31393-35875 GCF_015163535.1 Vibrio sp. OPT46
TCCATGGCTTACGTTATGTTTCTGAGCGTTGCGAGCTTGGTGAGAAACGTGAAGGTTTGCTTGCCGTCACCATTCCTGAGCGTCAAGGTGCCTTCTTTGAGTTCTGTAACCTCATTGGCGGCCGCGCCGTAACGGAGTTTAACTACCGCTACAACGATGACGCATTGGCAAATATCTTTGTCGGTGTGCGTTTGCAAGGCGGTCAGGAAGAGCTAGAACATATCATTCACGACTTACGTGATGGTGGCTACCCAGTGGTTGATTTGTCTGATGATGAAATGGCGAAGCTGCACGTGCGCTACATGATTGGTGGTAAGCCGTCTAAGCCGCTTAAAGAGCGCCTCTACAGCTTTGAATTCCCAGAATATCCGGGAGCGCTACTCAAGTTCTTAAGCACACTCGGTACTCATTGGAATATCAGCTTGTTCAACTACCGTAACCACGGCGCTGACTACGGACGTGTTTTATGTGGTTTCGAGTTAGATGAAAGCGATTTAGCTCAGTTTTCTGCACATTTACGTGAACTTGGCTATCAATGCAAAGACGAGACAGACAACCCATCGTATAAGTTTTTCTTGTCATAAAACGCCACATTTTAAACATATCAATGAAAACACCTCGCTAATGCGAGGTGTTTTTTATGACTGTAACCAATCTTTATGTAGCTGATTAGGCGACCCAAGATAGTCCACCATCCACTGGATCAATTTATGATTATCATCTTTGCGCCATACTAAGCAGCAGTGACTGAGCGGTTTATCATCCGGCATGACCTTCTCCACCAGCACACCATCATTGATTAAGGGTGTTGCAATATGACGTGGCATGTAACCCACGCCCACCCCATTTTTTAAACATTCAATCGCACTATACCAATTGGGCAATAATAATCGGCGCTGTTGCGGATAATGGCCAGTATGGCGTTTTGGCAGCACGTTCGAAGTATCATCAAGACAGATCGCCGGAAATTGACTCACAAACGCTTCAGTAAGCACTTGTTGTCGAACGCAAGGATGAGCGGGTGACATTACAAATGCCCAATCTAATACGCCCATATCTTTGACTTCAAAATCTCCCCCAACGGGAACCGCAGATGTCGCGCCAACGACAATGTCGGCTCGACCTTGTGCTATGGCTTCCCAAGAACCATTGAAGACCTCCATATTGATCTGCAATTCAGCAAATTCAAACTCGCGATAGAAATCTTCCACCAAAGGTTTGAGTTTTTCTAACTTCACCACGTTATCTAAGGTCAGCTTTAACGTGCTTTTCCATCCTTGAGCCGCTCGCCGCGTTTGTGCTTTCACCTCTTCCATTTGACGCAGCAAAGAGCGCGCCTCGGCCATAAAAAGTTCACCCGCTGGAGTTAGCTCGACTTTCCTTGGTAAACGTCGAAACAGCACCACATCTAAATCTTGCTCGACCTGCCTTACTCCATAGCTGATGGCTGAGGGGACTTTATGCAATACCTCAGCCGCAGCGGTGAAACTGCCTAAACGGGCAACCGTATCCAGCATTTCCAAAGACGCTTTAGAGAACATGATTTAACCTTTCAAAAAATTTGATTGATAACCAACAATTTTAGCGTTTTATTTTCTCAAAATCGAAAAATAGAATAATAAGGTAAATAAATCAGGGTTGGCGCCAACTGATGTTGATTAAAAAATGATTAAATAATTTGACTGGTTGAATCATGAAAATCTCAAAACTACAGCTCATTTATCTGGCAGCATTATCGATGCTTGGCTTCGTTGCTACCGATATGTATCTGCCAGCATTCAAAGCGATGGAAATCGACTTTGCAACAGGCCCTGAGCAAATTGCGCTCTCTTTAACGGTATTCCTCGTTGGTATGGCGATTGGCCAGCTAATGTGGGGATTGGCATCCGATAAATTTGGCCATCGTAATACACTCGCAGCCGGGTTGGTGCTATTTACTATCGCGTCATTCGGTTTGGCTTTCTGTGATCAAGTATGGCAACTACTCACACTGCGCTTTATCCAAGCTATCGGTGTGTGTGCACCAGCCGTGATCTGGCAGGCTATGGTCATTAAACGCTACTCAAGCAGTAGCCAACAAATTTTTGCGACAATCATGCCACTCGTCGCGCTATCACCAGCACTAGCACCTCAATTAGGGGTAGTGTTGGCAGATAACTTCGGCTGGCACAGTATCTTTATTACGCTAACACTGGTTGGTGTCTTTTTGGTCTTTGCGACCATGGCACAAAAAGACGAGAAAGCAGAAATCAAACAAACCAGTATGTCTGCCGACATCAAAGCGCTGCTGAGTTCTAAAAAATACCTTGGCAACGTGTTTATGTTTGCGACGGCTTCAGCTGCATTCTTTGCTTACCTAACTGGGATGCCAGAAATCATGGCGCAACTGGGCTACGAAGCAAAAGATATTGGTTTGAGCTTTATCCCACAAACCATCGCGTTTATGGCTGGTGGCTACTTAGGTAAAGTAGGCGTTCGAAAATTTGGTGATGAAAAGGTTCTGCGCCAACTGATTGGCCTATTTAGTGTCGCGGCATTAATGATTTTCATTGCTTCACAGTGGGATCTGTCATCGATTTGGCCTATTCTTGCGCCATTCTGTTTGATTGCCGTTGCTAACGGCGCGCTGTACCCAATCGTGGTAAACCGTGCATTGGCCAGCGCACAACAGAGCCCTGCAACAGCAGCAGGTCTGCAAAACAGCCTGCAAATCTGTGTAAGTAGCTTCTCAAGTGCATTGGTAGCCGCAATGGCAAGCCAAGCTCAGATGGTTACTGGCATCGCAATCATCATCTGTATGGGTGGGCTGTGGATGGGATACATTCTGTCGAATCGCGAATTATCCAAGCACTTTACGACTCCTGACAACGCCCGAGTCGTGAGTGAAGACGAACTTTAATCGTTCAGATAATAAAAAGAGCCGCGCAATGCGGCTCTTTCTGTTTATAAGCTTTTCAACCCCCATTTCTTGGCAGTCTGCTTAAAAAAGCCTTGAGTCTTTTTCAACTCTACCCAGTGATTGATGTAATTAATCCATACTTGATCGTCTTGCGGCAACAACATAGCAATTGGGGTTGGTTTACGCGGTGCGGTCACTGGCACTATCGCCAATTGTTTAAACTTATCCACCAACGTCGCTGCTTCCACATTGGACGTCACCGATACATCGGCCCTGCGAGATAGTAGTTCTTGGAAGTCGCGCGCTGGCGCTTCAATAACAATATGCTGAGCAGACGGGAAGAACTCTTTCACCATTTTTTCTTGTACCGTACCTAACGTCGCCGCGACTTTTACTTCTGGTTTATTAAAATCCGCCCAATCAGAGAATTTGGCGAGATCTTTCTTTTGCACCACAGGTACAAAGGCAAGGTAGAAATATGGCTGGCTATATCCAGCTACTTTCGCGCGAGACATGTTCAGAGATGCGCTGCCAGTAATATCGTATTTGTTGGCGGTAATGCCATTAACTAGCGTCTTCCAATCCGTGGGCACATACTCCACTTTTACACCGAGATCTTTAGCAAGTTCTGTTGTTACATCGATATCGAAGCCACGATAACTGTTTGTCGCAGGGTCTTTCATCGTCATCGGATTCCAATCTCCCGTCGTTCCAACTCGGAGTACGCCATTGTCTAAAATGGATTGAAGACGGCTTTCAGCGTGAGCGACTTGAGTCGCAGCAAGCAAACACATTCCTAGCACTAGTAAAATCTTTCTCATTTTTATTCCCTTAAAAATAATGACCTTATACGGTTTAATAATTAACCTTTATTAGAGCTCTACTGATAACATAGCAGCAACAAAGGAAGTTTTTTAGTTAATTCAGGGAGTAAATGTGACGTTTCGAACTCTATGGCTGTTTTCACTGCTATTACTCACTGGTTGTTCAGATTATCAATGGGGCTGGTATGTACTTGACCCTTCGACGGATCAAGGACTCACCAATCTAAAGTTTTTAATCGCTGGGTTTAATGACACCATTCAGGTATCACTCCTCAGTATGTTATTTGCGATGAGCTTGGGCCTGATCGTTGCGTTACCCGCTCTGTCGGACTCAGCCTCTCTGAAGTGGATAAACCGTATTTATGTCGAGGTGATCCGTTCAGTGCCAGTTTTAGTCTTACTACTTTGGGTGTATTACGGCATGCCTACGCTATTGGATGTCTCACTCAATCACTTTTGGGCGGGTGTTATTGCACTGACTATCGCTGAGAGCGCGTTTATGGCGGAAGTATTTCGCGGTGGAATACAAGCTATCAGCCGTGGCCAGCATGAAGCGGCTGAATCTTTGGGCTTAAGCTATTGGCAAAAGATGCGCTTGGTAATTCTTCCCCAAGCGTTTCGGCAAATTCTCCCACCACTGGGCAATCAATTTGTCTACATCCTCAAGATGAGTTCTTTAGTCAGCGTGATTGGTTTAAGCGATCTCACTCGCCGTGCTAATGAGCTGGTGGTGAATGAGTACTTACCCTTAGAGATTTA
>NZ_JADDYG010000481.1:35885-58043 GCF_015163535.1 Vibrio sp. OPT46
TAATCAATTTGTCTACATTCTCAAGATGAGTTCTTTAGTCAGCGTGATTGGTTTAAGCGATCTCACTCGCCGTGCTAATGAGCTGGTGGTGAATGAGTACTTACCCTTAGAGATTTATACCTTCCTCGTTTTGGAGTACTTGTTGCTCATCCTATTTGTATCTCAAGCCGTTCGTTGGCTCGAAAAACGTATTGCCATTCCTAGCTACTAGCGATGAAGCCTTAGCTAGAAACAACAAAGCCGCTCTTGTTGAGCGGCTTTGACAGAGTGTAGGTAATGCTTATTTCTGTTTTACAGGACGCTGCCAGCCAGTAATTTTGCGCTCTTTGACGCGAGTAATTACTAACTCACCTTCTTCAACATCTTTTGTTAGTGTCGTGCCTGCACCGATGGTTGCGCCATCAGCGATAGTGACAGGCGCCACCAGCTGGCTATCAGAACCAACAAAAACATCATTACCGATGATGGTTTTAAACTTGTTCGCACCATCGTAGTTACAAGTGATCGTACCTGCACCGATGTTAGTACGTTGACCGATCTCTGCATCACCTAAGTAAGTTAGGTGGTTCGCTTTTGAACCTTCTCCGATGCGCGCATTTTTCACTTCAACGAAGTTACCCACATGGGAATCGTTACGCATTTCAGCACCAGGACGAAGGCGAGTAAATGGACCAACCGTACATTCTTCACCAACCGTTGCACCTTCAATCACACTGTAAGGGCGAACGATGGTGTTGTCGTCGATTTCACAATCTTTCAGTACACAACCCGCACCGATAACCACGTTATCACCCAGTGAAACATTACCTTCGATGATAACATTCACGTCGATTTCACAGTCCATACCGCACTGTAACTCACCACGCAAATCAAAGCGTGCTGGATCGCGTAGCATGACACCTTGCTCTAGCAGCTTCTGAGCTTGCATTGACTGGAAAGCACGCTCTAGACGAGCAAGCTGCGCGCGGTCATTGACCCCTTCCACCTCAATGGCATTGACTGGGTGTACTGCCTCAACGGCACGACCTTCATCGTGTGCAGCTGCAATAACGTCAGTTAGGTAGTATTCGCCTTGTGCGTTGTTGTTGTTTAAGCCAGACAACCAACGCTTAAGATCCCCACCAGTCGCAACCATCACGCCAGTGTTGATCTCTTTAATTTGTTTTTGTTCTTCTGTTGCATCTTTTTGCTCAACGATCGCAACAACAGGACCATTCTTACGGATAATACGACCGTAGCCTGTCGGGTTATCAAGCATAACGGTGAGCAGAGCAATACCGCCAGTTGGCTGTGCATCTAATAGGTTTTCAATCGTTTCAGCTGAAATCAGTGGAACATCACCGTAAAGCACGAGGATTTTTTCATCGTCTTCAAAGCGAGGAGATGCTTGATCAACCGCATGACCAGTCCCTAACTGCTCCGCTTGAAGCACCCAATTTACAGGCTCTTCTGCAAGAGTGGTTTGCATTTGATCACCACCGTGACCAAAGACCAAGTGGATATTTTGTGCACCTAGACCTGTACATGTATCAATCACATGTTTTGCCATTGGCTTGCCTGCCAAAGTGTGTAGCACTTTAGGCATGTTCGAATGCATACGGGTACCTTTACCCGCTGCAAGAATCACAGCACTGAATTTCATTGATAACCTATTGACGTTTTATGTTAATTGGCCGTTATTTTAAACAGCTCTTTTAAAATAGTTAATGGAGTAAGGTAAATTTCCAACTAAAATTAATCAAAAAGGCGACCAATTGGCCGCCTTTTTTCATGCAACGTTGCTAATTGAGCTTAGCGACGCTTTTTTGTCAGCTCGATAACTCGTAGCTGAGCAATGGCTTTAGCCAGTTCACTGGCCGCTTGTGCGAAGTCCATGTCACCATGCTGATTCTGGATTTGCTCCTCAGCGCGGCGTTTGGCTTCTTCTGCCTTCGCTGCGTCTAGCTCTTCACCACGGATAGCTGTATCAGCTAGTACAGTCGCTGTACCAGGCTGAATCTCTACCATACCACCAGAAACATAAATAATTTCTTCGTGGCCGTGCTGTTTCACAATACGCACCATACCAGGCTTGATAGCGGTCAGCAGCGGTGTGTGACCATGGAAAATACCAAGTTCACCTTCGCTACCGGTCACCTGAAACGTTTCAACACGACCAGAGAAGATTTTCTTCTCAGCGCTTACTACGTCTAGGTGAAAGGTTATTGCTGCCATATCGCCTCCTAGTTAGCCTTATAGCTTCTTCGCATTCTCAATAGCATCGTCGATGCTACCGCAGTACATAAATGCCTGCTCAGGAATGTCGTCGTATTCACCAGCTAGTAGACCTTTAAAGCCACGTAGAGTCTCTTTTAGAGGTACGTAAATACCAGGGTCACCTGTAAATACTTCTGCTACGTGGTAAGGCTGAGTTAGGAAACGCTCAATCTTACGTGCACGAGATACAACTTGCTTATCTTCTTCAGATAGCTCGTCCATACCTAGGATAGCAATGATATCTTTCAGCTCTTTGTAGCGCTGAAGAGTCTGCTGAACACCACGAGCAACTTCGTAGTGATCTTGACCAACGACTAGTGGATCAAGCATACGAGATGTTGAATCTAGCGGGTCGATCGCAGGGTATAGACCCATTGCAGCGATGTTACGGTTAAGTACAACCGTTGCATCCAAGTGCGCGAACGTTGTTGCTGGAGACGGGTCAGTCAAGTCATCCGCTGGTACGTATACCGCCTGTACAGACGTGATAGAACCTGATTTCGTTGACGTGATACGCTCCTGAAGTACACCCATCTCTTCTGCAAGAGTTGGCTGGTAACCTACCGCAGAAGGCATACGACCTAGTAGTGCTGATACCTCTGTACCTGCAAGTGTGTAACGGTAGATGTTATCAATGAACAGTAGTACGTCACGACCTTCGTCACGGAAACGCTCTGCCATTGTTAGACCAGTCAGTGCAACACGTAGACGGTTACCTGGTGGCTCGTTCATCTGACCGTAAACCATCGCTACTTTTGATTCTTCAGGCTTCTCAACGTTTACAACGCCCGCTTCCTGCATCTCGTAGTAGAAATCGTTACCTTCACGAGTACGCTCACCAACACCAGCAAATACTGATAGACCTGAGTGCTGTAGTGCGATGTTGTTGATAAGTTCCATCATGTTAACGGTCTTACCTACACCTGCACCACCGAATAGACCGATTTTACCACCCTTAGCGAATGGACAAATTAGGTCGATTACTTTAACGCCCGTTTCTAGAAGTGCAATTTCGTTTGATTGCTCTTCGTAGCTTGGTGCACTACGGTGGATAGAGTAAACCTCTTCCGCACCCACTTCACCACGCTCGTCAATTGCGTCACCTAGGACGTTCATGATACGACCTAGAGTTTTAGTACCTACTGGTACTGAAATTGGAGCGCCAGTGTTAACCACTTCAACTCCACGACGTAAACCATCAGAGCTACCCATTACGATACAACGAACTACGCCACCGCCTAGCTGTTGTTGAACTTCAAGAACTAGACGCTCTTTTGAGTCCGTTACGTTTAGAGCGTCATATACACTAGGTACATTGCTCTGTGGGAACTCTACGTCGACTACCGCACCGATGATCTGTACGATCTTACCTGTAGCCATCGTTAATCCTCTAAACTATTTCGTTTTACCTAAGCTTAAACCGCAGCTGCACCACCAACGATTTCTGATAGTTCTTGTGTAATCGCAGCCTGACGGGCTTTGTTGTACACAAGTTCCAAATCGTCAATCAAACTGGTTGCGTTATCCGTTGCAGCCTTCATCGCAATCATTCGAGCCGCTTGCTCACAAGCAAGGTTCTCAACCACACCTTGGTATACCTGAGACTCTACGTAACGCACTAATAGCGTATCCAGTAGAGGTTTTGGTTCAGGCTCATAGATGTAGTCCCATGAATGCTCACGCTGCATCTCTTCGCTGTCCGATTTAGGCAAAGGTAGCAATTGATCGATCGTTGGTTGCTGAACCATAGTATTTACAAACTTGTTGAATACTACATATAGACGGTCCAGTTCACCTTCATCGTATTTCTTCAGCATTACGCCAACAGAGCCGATTAGGTCTTGTAGGCTTGGATTATCTCCAAGACCAGAAACCTGTGCCGCAACTTTTGCGCCACCATGTTTAAAGAAAGCTGTTGCTTTTGAGCCAACAACGGCTAGCTCAATCTCAGCACCTTTCTCTCTCCATGCTTGCATGTCTGTAACGGCTTTTTTGAACACGTTAATATTCAAACCACCACACAGACCACGGTCTGTCGAAACGATGATGTAACCAACACGTTTAGCTTCACGCTCTTCTAGGTACGGATGACGGTACTCTAGGTTTGCGTTAGCCACATGACCGATCACTTTACGCATTGTTTCAGCGTATGGACGAGAAGCTTCCATTGCATCTTGAGAACGACGCATTTTTGAAGCTGCTACCATTTCCATCGCTTTCGTAATTTTCTGAGTGCTTTTAACACTACCGATTTTATTACGTATCTCTTTTGCGCCGGCCATCGTTACTCTCCGTTAGTTGGTGGCAGAAACTGCCACCGACCTAATTACCAAGTTTGGGTTGCTTTGAAGTCGTCAGTCAGTTTCTTCAACTGAGCTTCGATTTCATCGTTGTAAGCGCCAGACTTGTCGATCTCAGCTGCTAGTTCAGCGTATTGACCGCGAGCGTACGATAGTAGAGCCGCCTCGAAATCTAGAACTTTGTTAAGTTCTACATCATCAAGGTAACCGCGCTCTGCCGCGAAGATAGTTAGAGCTTGGTCAAATACAGACATTGGAGCATACTGCTTCTGCTTCATTAGTTCTGTAACTTTTTGACCATGGTCTAGCTGTTTCTTCGTTGCGTCATCAAGGTCAGAAGAGAACTGAGCAAATGCCGCTAGTTCACGGTATGCAGCTAGTGCTGTACGGATACCACCTGATAGTTTCTTGATGATTTTCGTCTGAGCTGAACCACCTACACGAGATACTGAGATACCTGGGTCAACAGCAGGACGAACACCAGCGTTGAATAGCTCAGTTTGTAGGAAGATCTGACCATCGGTAATCGAGATTACGTTAGTCGGTACGAATGCTGAAACGTCACCTGCTTGAGTTTCGATGATAGGAAGAGCAGTCAAAGAACCAGTCTTACCTTTCACTTCACCGTTAGTGAAACGCTCTACGTACTCTTCGTTTACACGAGCTGCACGCTCTAGTAGACGCGAGTGTAAGTAGAATACGTCACCTGGGAATGCCTCACGGCCTGGTGGACGTTTAAGTAGTAGAGAGATCTGACGGTAAGCTACCGCTTGCTTAGATAGATCATCGTAAACAATCAGTGCGTCTTCACCGCGATCGCGGAAGTATTCACCCATCGCACAACCTGCGTAAGGCGCTAGGTATTGAAGCGCTGCAGATTCAGAAGCTGATGCAACTACAACGATAGTGTTTTGTAGTGCGCCGTGCTCTTCTAGTTTGCGAACAACGTTAGCGATAGTCGATGCTTTCTGACCGATTGCTACGTAGATAGAGAAAATACCAGAGTCTTTCTGGTTGATGATCGCGTCGATCGCCAGTGCTGTTTTACCAATCTGACGGTCACCGATGATAAGCTCACGCTGACCACGACCGATTGGGATCATAGAGTCAACTGACTTATAACCAGTTTGCACAGGTTGGTCTACCGATTTACGGTCGATTACACCTGGTGCGATCACTTCTACAGGCGAAGTCATTTTCGCTTCGATTGGACCTTTACCATCGATAGGCTCACCCAGCGTGTTTACTACGCGGCCTAGTAGTTCTGGACCAACTGGCACTTCAAGAATGCGGCCAGTACCTGTAACTTTCATGCCTTCCTTAAGGTCAGCATATGGGCCCATTACAACCGCACCAACCGAGTCACGCTCAAGGTTAAGTGCCAGTGCATAACGGCCACCCGGTAATTCAATCATTTCACCTTGCATCACGTCCGCTAGGCCGTGGATGCGGATGATACCATCGCTTACCGATACGATAGTACCCTCGTTGCGAGCTTCACTAACAACTTCGAAAGATTCGATACGTTGTTTGATCAGATCGCTAATTTCCGTGGAATTAAGTTGCATGCTCCAATCCCCATTAAGACTGCAATGCATCGCTCAGGCGGTTCAAACGACCACGCGCTGAGTCATCGATGACTAGGTCTCCGGCTCGAATAATAACCCCACCAAGTAGGGTCTCATCTACACTGCAATTCAGCTTCACTTTGCGTTCAAGACGCTTTTCAAGTTTGCTGCCAATGTTTGCAAGTTGTTCATCAGAAAGCTCTGTTGCTGAAATTACTTCAACATCAATTTCTTTCTCATGTTCTTTTTTCAGAGTAAAAAACTCCGTACAAACATCAGGAAGGGCCGATAAACGACCATTCTCAGCCATTACCTTCAAAAGGTTTTGACCGTGCGCATCAACTTGTTCGCCGCAAACTGCAACAAAAATTTCTGCCATTTTGTCAGCAGAAACCGAACCCGTTAGTAGTTCGTTCATTTGTTCGTTTTTGGCCACTTCAGCAGCAAAAGATAACATTTGGCCCCATTGGTCCAACTGGTCTTTCTCTAAAGCAAAGTCGAAGGCTGCTTTAGCATAGGGGCGTGCGATAGTAGTCAAATCAGACATATGCGCCCCCAGACTTAAAGTTTTGCAGTAATGTTGTCGAGAATATCTTTTTGCGCATCTTTATCGATAGAACGCTCAAGGATTTTCTCAGCACCAGCTACAGCCAGAGTAGCAACTTGTTTGCGCAGCTCATCGCGTGCACGATTGCGTTCAGCTTCAAGTTCTGCTTCTGCTTGCGCTAGGATTTTCTGGCGTTCTGCCTGAGCTTCCTCGCGAGCTTCATCAAGAATTTGAGACTTACGCTTGTTCGCTTGTTCGATGATCTCAGTTGCTGTGCGCTTCGCTTCTTTCAATTGATCAGAAGCGTTGGCTTGTGCTAGATCCAAGTCTTTCGCAGCACGTTCTGCTGCTTGAAGACCATCAGCAATTTTCTTCTGACGCTCTTCGATCGCTTGCATCAATGGTGGCCATACATACTTCATGCAGAACCACACAAATAGTGCGAACGAGATTGCTTGACCTAGCAGAGTTGCGTTTATGTTCACAACAGCTACCCCTCTATTTGGACTTAGTGTTAATCAGTGACAAGCGATAATCGCCCGTCCCGAGTTAAAGGTGATTAACCTAGTTGACCAACGAATGGGTTTGCGAAAGTGAATAGTAGCGCGATTACGATACCGATCATTGGAACCGCATCAAGTAGACCCGCGATGATGAACATCTTAACTTGTAGCATAGGAGCCATTTCTGGTTGACGTGCAGCACCTTCTAGGAATTTACCACCTAGCAGTGCGAAACCAATCGCTGTACCAAGAGAAGCAAGACCGACGATAATACCTACGGCGATTGCAGAAAAGCTCAGTAAAGTTTCCATTACTATCTCCAATTTATAGTTGTTGGCTTAGTGCCCAAATAAAAAGCTTTAAAAAAATTAATGATCAGGATCTTCGTGTGCCATTGACAGGTAAACAATTGTCAACATCATGAATACGAAGGCTTGAATCGTAATAACCAAGATATGGAAGATTGCCCACGGTAGTGAACCCATCCATTGTAAGTACCATGGTAGCATTGCCGCACAAAGAATGAATACAACCTCACCCGCGAACATGTTACCGAATAGACGCATACCAAGTGATAGAGGTTTCGCTAATAGCGATACCACTTCAATTAGTAGGTTAAACGGAATCATCAGTGGGTGATTGAATGGATGTAGTGCAAGTTCTTTTGCGAATCCACCTAGACCTTTTACTTTGATGCTGTAGTAAATCATCAATGCAAAAACGCCTAGAGCCATAGCCATGGTGATATTCACATCAGCAGACGGTACAACCTTAAGGTAAGGAATACCTAGCCAATGCTCTGCTGGGTATGGTAAGAAGTCGATAGGAACTAAGTCCATCACGTTCATCAAAAATACCCAACAAAAGATAGTCAGTGCTAAAGGCGCGATCAGTGGGTTGCGTCCATGGAACGTGTCTTTGACGTTATCGGCGACAAATTCAACGATCATTTCTACAGCACACTGAAGCTTACCCGGTACACCCGCTGTTGTTCTCTTTGCTACTTTGTAAAAAATTCCGAGGAAAATTAAACCAGTAAACCAAGAAAAAAACAGGCTATCGATATGTACGTTCCAGAAACTTGTCTCCGACCCTACTAAACCCAACTTGTATAGCGATAGGTTAGAAAGGTGGTGGGCAATGTAACCGGACGATGTTAGCGCTTCACCTGGCGCAGCCATAACTCATCCTATTTTTTGTTGTTAATGAATAGCACTGGTGCACAGATATTAATACCTAGTACCAGCAAATAGGTTAGTTTGAGGGGAACAAGTTCCACCTGCATATACATGTAGGCAACATAGAACAGTGCAACCGTGATGAGAATTTTCAGTACTTCACCCGTATAGAAGGAAGCAGCGATGCGCTTGGCAGCGCGAGCTCCACTAAACATGAAAGCACACAGCGCGAATACTGCATTGGCAACAACAAAAATGCCTCCGCCAATCAGCGCTGAAAATCCCCAGTCAGGATTTATGGCTACCGCCATTCCTGCTGCCACAAAAATAACCGCGCCAGACTGGATCATTAACAATTGCCTTGCGAGCTCTCGTCCTGGTCTAGCTAACGCAGCTACCATGTATTCGTACCTCTAGTAATATCCACTTCGCACTTAACTCTCTGTGCTGGGAAATTGGCGAAAATTATACGTTCAGTTCAACGTAAAGCAATTCGATTGCATCAAAAACTTACAGTTTTGTTTACAAAACGACAACTTTCGCACAAAATTCGATTAATTAGATTAATTGACCTAAATCAATTATCTCATCTAGGCCTCAAGCTTGGCAATTAGTTGGTCCAATTTGTGAGGCTCATCAAGACTTATCGTCAATTTCGCTTTTCCGTTTGCAGAACGGGTAAGAGAAACTTTTGCATCAAGCAGCTGACTCAATTTATGCGACATTTGCTCGGCTTCGGTATCCTCTTGTTGCCCTTTTTGCTCATTTTGTGGGGCTAAGCACTTTTTTACTAACTGTTCGGTTTGGCGAACAGTCATTTGCTTCTTAGCCACTTGTTGAGCTACTTCGACTTGCTGTTCGCCTTCTAACGCTAACAGAGCTCGAGCATGACCCATTTCCAATTTTTTATCTGCAACCAGACCTTTTACATCAACTTCCAACTGATTCAGACGTAATAGGTTACTGACCGTCGTTCTTGATTTACCAATCACATCGGCCACTTGCTGATGTGTCAGCGTGAATTCATCTTGTAGACGTTCAAGCGCTTGGGCTTCCTCAATCACATTCAAGTCTTCACGTTGAATGTTTTCAATCAACGCCATGGCGATGGCGGCACGATCTTCAACTTTTTTCACCAAACACGGCACGCGTTTTAAACCCGCCTGCCTTGCAGCACGCCAGCGGCGCTCACCTGCGATGATCTCAAACTGACCACTTTCGACCTGGCGAACCACGATTGGTTGAATAATGCCTTGTGATTGAATCGAAGCCGCTAGTTCTTCTAGCGCTTCAGGCGCCATATCTTTACGCGGTTGGTATACGCCCGGCTGCAATTGACCAATCGCTAAATCGGTTAACTCACCGTCTGCCGATAATTCTTGGCTATGCGATGCAATATGCTGTTTTTCACGAGCAAACGAACTGGTCGACAATAACGCATCCAGTCCTTTTCCGAGACCACGCTTAGACATGGGATTGAATTCCTTAGGTTAGAGTTAAACTGGGATTTCTTCGCGGCGGAGCATTTCGCCCGCTAGAGCAAGATACGCTTTGGCACCTGCGGAGTACTTATCGTAGTACATTGCTGGCTTACCGTGACTTGGTGCTTCAGCCAAACGAACATTACGCGGAATGACAGTACGGTAAACTTTATTCCCAAAGTGTTTTTTAAGTTGATCGGATACTTCATTCGATAAGCGGTTGCGTGGGTCGTACATGGTACGCAATAAACCTTCGATTTTGAGGTTTTCATTCACAACAGCCGCTAACTTGCTGATTGTATCCATAAGAGCAGTTAAACCTTCTAACGCAAAGTATTCACATTGCATCGGCACCAGCACAGAGTCAGCTGCCGCCATCGCATTGATTGTAAGAAGGTTTAGAGAAGGAGGACAATCAATAAAGATGAAATCATAGTTATCGCGAACTGACGACAATGCATTTTTTAGACGCACTTCACGAGCGAAAACTTCCATCAATTTGATTTCTGCCGCGGTTACGTCTCCGTTCGCCGCGATCAAATCATACTTCCCTGTTGTTTGGGTACAAACGACTTGATCGAACGGTGTATCTTCGACCAAAAGATCGTATGCGGTGGCGTCGACCATATACTTATCCACGCCACTGGCCATCGTAGCATTACCTTGCGGGTCGAGATCGATCACCAAAACCTTGCGCTTTGTTGCCGCCATCGAAGCCGCTAAGTTAATGCACGTTGTTGTTTTGCCGACCCCACCTTTCTGGTTGGCGATTGCTACAATTTTACCCACGATTACCTCGCTAATTTTCCTTGCGCGATAAGATTACTAGATGACGATCACCTTCCAACTCAGGAACAGCCAAAGATATGATCTCTGTCACACTGCACCATTCAGGAAGCTGATCCATTTCATCTTTAGGGTGCTGTCCTTTCAGCGCTAGAAACACCCCGTGCTCTTGTTTCGGCAAATGGTGGCACCATTCCACCATGTCTGTCATTGAAGCAAAAGCTCGACTCAAAACGCCATCAAATTTTTCTTCAGGCTGGAATTCTTCGACGCGACTTTGAATTGGTGTCACGTTTTTCAGCCCTAATGTGTGCACAACTTGCTTGATAAAACGGATGCGTTTGCCAAGACTGTCGAGCAAAAAGAAGGTTTTCTCAGGGTTCATGATTGCCAAAGGGATGCCCGGTAACCCCGGACCAGTACCAACATCAATGAAGCGCTCACCGGGCAGGTGTGCGCTTACAACGATACTATCAAGAATATGTTTCACTAACATATCAAGCGGATCACGTACCGATGTTAAATTGTATGCTTTGTTCCATTTGTCGAGCAGTTCGACATAACCAACTAACTGCTCTCGTTGCTGTTCTGACACTTCCAAATCGGTTTTCGCGATCAGTGAATCCAGCTTTGTTCGCAATGCGCTCATTATTCTTCCTCACCTTTCTTCAGCAAACCATGCTTTTTCAAGTGAACAAGTAGAATAGAAATTGCAGCAGGCGTAATACCAGAAATGCGTGATGCAATACCGATGCTCTCTGGTTTGGCCTCGCTCAGTTTAGCAACGACTTCGTTTGATAAACCTTTTACATCGCGGTAATCCAAATCAGCAGGTAACTTGGTATTTTCGTGACGCAGTGATTTTTCGATCTCTTCCTGCTGACGCTTGATGTAACCATCGTATTTCACTTGAATTTCAACTTGCTCAGCCGCTTGCTGATCTTCAAGAGCAGGAGCAAACGCTTCAAGTTGCGTCAGTTGCGAATAAGTGATCTCTGGACGACGCAGAAGATCCTCACCACTCGCTTCACGGGCCATTGGGGTTTTCAGCAGCTTGTTCAACTCATCAACACCCTTTGACTTCGGATTCATCCACGTTGCTTTCAAACGCTGACGCTCCGTTTCCATATTGTTGATTTTCTCGTTAAAGCGAGCCCAACGAACATCATCAATCAAGCCTAGCTCGCGCGCTTTTTCCGTTAAACGTAAATCGGCGTTATCTTCACGAAGTAGCAGGCGGTATTCCGCACGAGAAGTGAACATGCGGTACGGCTCTTTGGTACCCATGGTCGATAAGTCATCAATCAACACGCCCATGTAAGCTTGGTCACGACGTGGGCTCCAGCCTTCTTTGTCTTGGCTAAACAAGCTTGCGTTTAGGCCCGCCATCAAGCCTTGCGCTGCGGCTTCTTCGTAGCCAGTCGTACCATTAATCTGGCCAGCAAAGAACAAACCATGGATGAACTTCGTCTCGTACGTTTGCTTCAAATCACGTGGATCGAAGAAATCGTATTCAATCGCATAACCTGGGCGAACGATGTGTGCATTTTCAAACCCTTTCATTGAGCGCACGATTTGTACTTGCACATCAAATGGCAAGCTGGTCGAGATACCATTAGGGTATAACTCGTGCGTGGTTAGGCCTTCTGGCTCAATAAAGATTTGGTGGCTGTTTTTGTCAGCGAAACGCATCACTTTGTCTTCAATAGACGGACAGTAACGCGGACCAATACCTTCAATCACACCTGCGTACATTGGACTGCGATCCAAGTTACTACGGATCACATCGTGAGTTTGTTCATTGGTGTGGGTGATGAAACATGGAATCTGACGCGGATGCTGTTCACGTTTGCCCATGAACGAGAATACAGGCGTTGGGTTATCACCGTGCTGAGCTTCTAGCACTGAAAAATCAACAGTACGAGCATCAATGCGCGGTGGAGTACCTGTTTTTAAACGATCCACACGGAACGGCAGTTCACGCAGTCGATCCGCTAATGCGATCGATGGTGGATCCCCGGCACGACCACCAGACGAGCTTTCCATACCTATGTGGATCTTACCACCAAGGAAGGTACCCACGGTTAGCACAACGGCTTTCGCATGGAAGCGAAGTCCCATTTGAGTTACCACACCAACTGCGCGATCTTGTTCAACAATCAGATCATCAACTGATTGCTGGAACAACGTTAAGTTAGGCGCATTTTCTAATGCATTACGAACGTACGTTTTGTACAGAGCGCGATCGGCTTGAGCTCGAGTTGCTCGTACTGCAGGACCTTTGGAGGCATTTAGTGTACGAAACTGAATACCTGCATGGTCGATGGCTTCAGCCATCAAACCGCCCATAGCATCTACTTCTTTTACTAAGTGACCTTTACCAATACCACCGATCGCCGGATTACAAGACATCTGGCCTAATGTATCGATGTTATGGGTAAGGAGAAGTGTTTTTTGTCCTGTGCGTGCAGATGCGAGCGCGGCTTCCGTTCCTGCGTGTCCGCCACCGACAACAATGACGTCAAAGTTTTCGTGATAAAGCATGAACTGACCTCAGGTATTCAAAGGGATTTAATGGACAGATAAAGGAGCCGTATTTTACCTGCTTTATGCCAGAGAGAAAAACGTTTTCTCGTTTTATCCGTTTTAAGCTTCAAGATAAATATATATAAGATCTATATATATGATCTTTTATTAGATCTACTATTAGGATCGACCGTTTCTGTGGATAACCTAAAAATGATCAACAAGATCATGGATCTTCTTTGGATCATATCTTGTGATCATGATTGGATCAGATCGAGGATTACCTGGGATCAAAAGTGGTGGTTATACACAGGGGGTAAAATTGATCAAAGTTGTTATTGGGATAACTAAAGGAAAATCACTGGATCTTATTGTAGTTATCCACAGTATGTTTGGTTGGTTTTTGAGCGGTTAAACAAAATAATTTGGTGGGAGTTATTCACATGGGAGAAAACAGAGCCGAATTTCGACTCTGTTGAAGGGAAAGTCGTGAGTTTAAAAACGTTCGATATTCTCTTTTAACCACATCTCTGCGGCGTCTTCTGGCACATCATGGCTCAGTACATCGATTTTAAAGCAATCTGCGAGAGGGGTTGCACCAATATCCTCTAATAAATCATAAGCGTGTTGACCAGCGGCACAGAACGTATCGTAGCTAGAGTCACCAATCGCAATCACCGCAAATTTTACATCAGTCATTTTTGGCGGTGTATTTTGTAATGCTGCGATAAAAGGTTGGATATTATCAGGATACTCACCAGCTCCATGTGTAGAGGTGATCACCAACCACGTACCTTGATTTTCGATATCATTGAGGGAAGGCTGGTTGTGGATCGTTGTTTCAAATCCATTCTCGTTGAGTAGATCACTCAGGTGATCCCCTACGTATTCTGCGCCACCTAACGTGCTGCCTGTAATAATGTGGATCATACTTCTTCCTTATTGAATGCGACGGCTAAAGCTCATGGATGGCTTGCCGTACAAAAAGAAACGCGGTGTGAGTTAAGCTCAGCACCGCGCGTTCGATTATTTACTTCCCGATACAGAATGAAGAGAAGATTCGTCCCAGTAAGTCGTCAGAACTGAACTCACCGGTAATCTCATTGAGATGTTGTTGGGTGATGCGTAGCTCTTCAGCCAATATTTCACCTGCCATATAGCCTTCAAGCTGCTCCTGGCCTATTTGAAGGTGCTGTGCGGCACGTTCTAATGCATCGAGATGACGACGACGAGCCATAAACCCACCTTCACTGTTGCCAGAGAAGCCCATACACTCCTTGAGATGATCGCGCAGAGCTTCAACCCCTGCACCAGTCTTCGCTGACAAACGGATAAGAGTAGGGTTATTGACGTGGCAGATCCCCATATCTTCACCCGTTTGATCCGCTTTATTACGGATCACAGTTATGCCAATGTTGTCTGGTAGGCGATCCACAAAATCTGGCCAGATATCTTTCGGATCGGTGGCATCGGTTGTCGTGCCATCCACCATGAACAATACGCGGTCTGCTTGGGCTATTTCATCCCACGCGCGTTCGATACCGATTTTCTCTACTTCATCGGAAGCATCACGCAAACCTGCTGTATCAATGATGTGTAGTGGCATGCCATCAATATGGATATGCTCACGCAGTACATCACGCGTGGTTCCTGCGATGTCGGTTACGATTGCAGATTCTTTACCCGATAGCGCGTTCAGTAGGCTTGATTTGCCCGCATTTGGACGACCCGCAATCACGACTTTCATCCCTTCACGCATAATAGCGCCTTGGTTAGCTTCTTTGCGCACCGCATCTAGGTTGTCGATGATGGCTTGTAGGTCACCAGCCACTTTACCGTCGGCCAAAAAGTCGATCTCTTCTTCAGGGAAGTCGATGGCTGCTTCAACATAGATACGCAAATGAATCAGCGACTCAACTAAGGTATTAATGCGGCCTGAAAATGCGCCCTGTAAGGATTGCAGTGCCGATTTTGCTGCTTCTTCAGAACTGGCATCAATGAGGTCTGCGATCGCCTCGGCTTGAGCGAGGTCGAGTTTATCGTTCAGAAATGCGCGTTCAGAGAACTCACCAGGGCGAGCAGCTCGAATACCATCTATACCTAGAATGCGTTTTATCAGCATATCCATCACGACAGGGCCGCCATGGCCTTGTAGCTCAAGTACGTCTTCACCGGTAAATGAGTGTGGGTTAGGGAAGTACAGTGCGATGCCCTGATCAAGCACAGTGCCATCTTCTGACTTAAACGGCAGGTACTCTGCGTAGCGGGGCTTTAGTGTTTTGCCAGTGACTTCTAACGCCACTTGGTTGGCTTTAGGGCCAGAAACTCGAATAATACCGACACCGCCACGACCAGGCGCGGTCGCTTGAGCGACAATCGTATCTGTAGTCATAATTTTGCCTTTTGAGCTGGGCTATAGGGAAGATACCTAGGGAGCCATCACAATTAATTAGCTGAATTGTAATCAGCCAAAAACAAAAAGGCGACCTTTTGGCCGCCTTTCTCAATCATTTCCTAAAAGGTTACTTGCTGTGTAAGCCTTTTTTCTCTAATCCTTTGTAGATCAGAGTTTGCTGGATAAGCGTTACGATGTTCGACACCAACCAGTACAGAACGAGACCTGATGGGAAGAACAAGAAGAAGAAGGTAAACATAACCGGCATAAAGGTCATGATCTTCTGCTGCATTGGATCCGTTACCGTTGTCGGGCTCATCTTCTGGATTAGGAACATAGACGCACCCATCAATAGCGGCAGGATGTAGTAAGGGTCCTGCGCTGAAAGGTCATGAATCCAACCGAAGAATGGTGAGTGACGTAGCTCTACCGATTCCATTAGCGCCCAGTATAGTGCGATGAAAATAGGCATCTGTAGGATAAGAGGTAGACAACCACCTAGTGGGTTCACTTTCTCTTTCTTGTACAGTTCCATCATTTCTTGGCTCATGCGCTGACGGTCATCACCGATACGCTCACGCATTGCTTGCAGCTTAGGCTGTAGCATGCGCATTTTCGCCATAGACGTGTATTGCGCTTTTGTTAGTGGGTACATTGCACCACGAACGATGAAGGTCAGACAGATGATTGCCACACCCCAGTTACCAACAAAGCTCTGGATGAATGAAAGCAACATATGAAGAGGCTTCGCAATGAACCATAACCAGCCGTAGTCCACTACTAGGTCTAGGTTAGGTGCCACTTCTGCCATTTCATCTTGCAGTTTTGGACCAACCCAAAGTGTTGCTTCAAACTTAGCCTGATCGCCTGTTGCGATAGTTTTGTTTGGCATACGAACGCCGATGTCGCCTAGGTTGCCAATTACACGAGTGTATAGGTTAGTACCTGGTTCGTTACGTGGGATCCAAGCTGCGGCAAAGTAGTGCTGAATCATTGCTGCCCAACCTTGGCCATCGGCTAGGTTAAGAGACAGGTTGCGATCCTGCATATCATCAAAGCTGTACTTCTTGTAACGCGTATCTTCTGTTGAGTATGCGCCACCACGGTAAGTAGGCATTGTGATGCTACCACCATCGTCCATTAGGTTTTGACGTAGGTGAGCGTACATACCAAATGTTGCGTTGTTGCCTGAGTTGTTCACTACATCGTATTCAACATTAAGCGCGTAGCTGCCGCGTTTAAAGATGTAAGTTTTGGTGTATTCGATGCCGTTTGCAGTGAATGTCATCGGAACGCGAAGTTCATCTTGACCGTCAGCCATTGTGAAGCTGTCTGCACTTACGTTGTAGTGAGGGCGATTTGTGCTGCTCAAGTCGATACCTTGAGGACCCACTAGACCGCTTTGAGCGATAAATTGGTGACCTTGAGCGTCTTTAAGCAGAACAAAGGAATCTGATGAATCTAACTCAGCAGAGTATTCGTTAAGGTTGGCATGTACCACATCGCCACCAACGGTGTCGATCGACAGAGTTAAAACATCAGTCGTTACTGTGATAGTTTTTGCAGAAGCTTGCTGTTGACCAGGAACTGGGTCAAGTTCATCAGCAAAAGATGGTGCAGGTAGAGTGCTGCTTGATTGAGCCTGTTCAACTGCTTGAGGTTCTGGATTCTTTGCAACTTGCCATTGTTGAAACAGCAAAAAAGAAACCAGGGCCAAACCGATGAGCAGGATATTACGTTGAGAATCCATCGTTAGTTATCTCTGTCTTGTTTTTGGACTGGTGGAACGGGGTCATACCCCCCTTCATTCAAAGGGTGGCATTTTAATAGACGTTTGCCTGATAACCAACATCCTTTTACAAAACCGTGAGCTCTCAAAGCTTCTAGCGCGTAAGTGGAACAGGTTGGTGTGAACCGGCAACGAGGACCAATCAAAGGGCTGATAAACCAGCGATACAGATAAACGAGCCCAATGGCTATCCACGTGAAGGGCGAGACAGGCGTTGCCATAGCTTATCAAACAACTTAAAAATTTCCTCATTGCTTAAATCTTGCGCGCTTTTCTTTGCAATCACAACAAAATCTTTGTTTGGAAGCTGATGTTGATTGTTACGAAAGCTTTCACGAGCCAAACGCTTAAATCGGTTACGACCGACAGCCGTTTTGATTTGCTTTTTGGGAACCGCTAAACCTAATCGTGGGTGAGAAAGTTTGTTATTGCGAGCAATGATGGTGAAATGAGGCGAGCCAGCTCGATGAGCTTGCTGGAAGACGTTTTGATAATGCTCGGGAGTTAACAAACGTAACTCCCGATTAAACGCGTACGTGTTCAAAATAAACTAGCGATTATTTTGATAGGCGCGCACGGCCTTTTGCACGACGTGCGTTGATAACTTTACGACCGTTCTTAGTTGCCATGCGAGCACGGAAGCCGTGAGTACGCTTGCGCTTTAGAACTGTAGGTTGAAAAGTGCGTTTCATGATAATTACCTTTACTGATCAGTAGTTTTAGGTTCTTGTTAAACCCGGCGTGGTTATTTGCTTTCTTATATAAAGAAGCTCTTTATATAGAGAAGGACAACCGACGCCTCTCAACAAAGAGGCGGAATTGTAATCACACTCACATAATGTGTCAATGACTCAATGAGTACGAAATTCCGGCCGGGCGATTATACGTAGTGTGAGTAAAATCTCAAGGATCAATCGATCCTGATGCTTGATCGTTACTCTATTCCTACTTGGTTAAGGAATTTTTTCAAACGAGGATCTTGTGGATTATTGAAGATATCCTGTGGAGAACCTTGCTCAACGATATTGCCTTCCGCCATGAAGATCACTCTATCAGCGACTTCTTTCGCGAATTGCATCTCGTGCGTCACCACCAGCATGGTTTGATGCTGATTAGCTAACTTCTTCATTAATGAGAGAACTTCACCGACCCATTCAGGATCCAGCGCAGAAGTTGGTTCGTCAAACAACAGCAGTTCTGGTTGCAGCGCCATCGCTCGGCCGATACCCACACGTTGTTGTTGGCCGCCAGATAATGACGCTGGATAACTATCGCCTTTATCCCCAAGGCCGATGTCATCCAGAATTTGTTGCGCTCGTTTGAGAGCATCGGCTTTTTTCCAACCTCGAACGGTCACTAGACCTTCGGCAATGTTCTGGCGCGCATTCATGTGGGCAAACAGGGCATAGTTTTGGAACACAAAGCCAGTTCGACGACGCAGCGCTAATACTTCGGCTTTAGTGTGTTTTTGAGTATCAACGGAGATGTCATCTATCGTGATACGACCTTCATCTGCTTGTTCTAGAAAGTTCACCGTACGCAGCAAGGTTGATTTACCCGTACCACTTGAGCCGATAATCACGATGATCTCACCTTGCTTAATATCGAGGTCGATGCCTTTCAGCACTTCAGTCTCACCAAAACGTTTGTGAATATTTTCTAACTTAATCATCGTACGTACGCCTTATTCAGTTTTGCTTCTGCCCAGATTTGTACGCGAGTCAGAATCACCACCACGCCCCAGTAAATAAGAGCAACCGCAAGGAAAGCTTCAAAGAAACGGAAACTTGATGAGGCTTCCATCTGTGCTTTCGCCATGATTTCGGCCACACCAAGCGTGAAAGCGAGAGACGTTGACTTGATCATATCGATGAAATAGTTCATCAATGAAGGCAGTGCGACACGCGTTGCTTGAGGTAAAATCACTCGGCGCATTGCTTGGGATGTCGTCATACCGACCGATAAGCTCGCTTCCATTTGGCTGCGATCAATGCCAATAATGGCGGCACGAATACTTTCCGCCATATAAGCGGCAAAGTGCAGCGTTAAACCGATAACCGCTGCTGAAAAGGCGTCGATACCGACCATCAATGGAAAAATTTGCGGTAAGCCGTAATAAAGCAGGAAAAGCTGAACCAACAGTGGGGTGCCACGGAAGAAGCTGATGTACAGTTGGCTTAATTGATCCAGAACTGGCAGTTTAAATACGCGAATATTGGCTAAAATGACGGATAAAATCAGCGAAAACACCAATCCCCATGTCGCCATTTCCATGGTTGTGCCAAGATATTTCAGCAATATCGGCAGCAGTTCCAACATGTAATTAAAGTCAAATCCCATACGGCTTACCTAAAGGCTAGAGAAAAGAAAAGGTGGAAAACAAGTTCCACCTTTACGTAAGTTTATTTTAGTCCGAGAGTGATACCACTTTGCGGCCTAAAGTACAAAGAGTTCTTATTTCGTGATGTCAGCGCCAAACCACTTCACGGAAATTTTCTCTACTGTACCATCTGCGCGCATCTCAGCCAGTGCTTTGTTTACTTCTTCTTGCAGCTTACGACCTTTCTCGTTGTCCACGAAAGGCCATGCGTTTTGAATGGTCTCAAACGGTTCGCCTGCCAATTCCAAAGGAAGACCAGTTTTCTTAATCAGTTCTAAAGCAGAAAGACGATCCATTACAAATGCATCTGCACGACCGAGCGCCACGTCATGTTCGATACCTGTGTCGTACGTTTTAATATTGATCTTGCCGTCTTTGTCGTATTGACGCAGCAGTTGCTCAAAGTTAGAGCCTAGGTTCACCGCAACGGTTTTGCCCGCAAGATCGTCAACACCTTTGATGCTGTCGTTGCCTTTACGCACGGTAATTTGTGCGCCATCTACAACGTAAGGGTCAGCAAATAGGTATTTAGCTTTACGCTCATCAGTCATGGTGATTTGGTTGGAGATCGTATCGATACGACCAGTTTCTAAAAGACCAAATAAACCAGAGAAGTTGGCTGTTACGTATTCGATTTTGTAATCGTTACGTTTACCGATTTCATCCCACATGTCGACTTCAAAGCCTTGTAGCTTGTCTTGCTTTACAAAAGTAAACGGGAAGTAGCGACCTGACATACCAACTTTGACTTCAGTAGCGGCTTGTACGGTTGCTGCCGACAGTGCAATGGCTGCAACGGCAACCTTAATCCAGTTTTTCATAATACATCTCCATAATTTTATGGTTGGAAATACTACTGTTAGTTAGCTCAATTAAATAAATAACCAAGAGCAATAACCTAGACCTGTGAGTTATTAGATAATAGAAGAAGAATGTTAAATGTGACGAAAATGCGAACTGAACCTAGCGAAATGATCGACAAAATCAGCATTGGGAATAAAATAATACACAGACTTATCACCAATCGCTCGATCTTGTGAATTTTGCCCAATTGTGGATCGTTGTGTGGGCAAATTTGGGGCAAGGTGTGTTGATCTCATCAAGTTTGCAGAAATAATTGTGAATAACTTGGATCTTATTCACTGGATCGTCGATCAATCGCTGGCGATCTTGGTTATCAACAGGTAAAATTGCCAGTCTTTTCCGATAATTCAATTACTCAGTGGGGGCACCGTGTCATCTTCGCTTTGGCTGCAATGTTTGCAGCAGCTTCAAGAAGAGCTACCAGCTACAGAATTCAGCATGTGGGTTCGTCCGCTACAAGCGGAGCTCAATGACAATACTCTCACTCTATTCGCGCCAAACCGCTTTGTGTTGGACTGGGTGCGTGATAAGTATCTGAACAATATTACTCGCTTACTGCAGGAATACTGCGGTGGCGATATTCCTAACTTACGCTTTGAAGTGGGGAGCCGACCTGTCTCTGCTCCAAAACCAGCGCCGACACGTACGCCTGCAGATGTGGCTGCCGAGTCATCTGCACCTGCACAATTACAAGCGCGTAAGCCAGTACACAAAACCTGGGATGACGACGCTCAAGCGATTGCGGCTATCAATCACCGCTCAAACATGAACCCAAAACACAAGTTCGACAACTTTGTTGAAGGTAAGTCGAACCAACTGGGTTTGGCTGCGGCGCGTCAGGTATCGGATAATCCTGGAGCTGCTTACAACCCGCTGTTCCTATACGGCGGCACGGGCTTGGGTAAAACGCACTTGTTGCATGCGGTGGGCAACGCGATTGTGGATAACAACCCGAACGCAAAAGTGGTCTACATGCACTCAGAACGTTTTGTGCAAGACATGGTAAAAGCGCTGCAAAACAATGCGATTGAAGAATTCAAACGCTACTACCGCAGCGTTGATGCGCTCCTTATCGATGACATCCAATTCTTTGCTAATAAAGAACGTTCACAAGAAGAATTCTTCCATACCTTCAACGCACTATTGGAAGGTAATCAGCAGATCATTCTAACGTCTGACCGTTATCCTAAAGAAATTAATGGCGTTGAAGATCGTCTTAAATCTCGCTTTGGTTGGGGGCTTACTGTTGCGATCGAGCCGCCTGAGCTTGAAACGCGTGTGGCGATCTTGATGAAAAAAGCCGAAGATCACCAAATCCACCTTGCTGATGAAGTGGCATTCTTCATTGCCAAGCGTCTGCGTTCGAACGTTCGTGAGCTCGAAGGTGCACTGAACCGTGTTATCGCGAACGCGAACTTTACTGGTCGTCCAATTACGATTGATTTTGTTCGTGAAGCGCTGCGCGATCTGCTTGCTCTACAAGAGAAGCTGGTGACGATCGATAACATTCAAAAGACCGTGGCGGAATATTACAAGATTAAAGTAGCGGACTTGCTGTCTAAGCGTCGCTCTCGTTCTGTTGCGC
>NZ_JADDYG010000481.1:58099-67147 GCF_015163535.1 Vibrio sp. OPT46
GTCCTCGTCAGCTGGCCATGGCGTTAGCAAAAGAACTAACCAACCATAGCTTGCCTGAAATTGGCGATGCGTTTGGGGGCCGCGATCATACGACCGTACTTCATGCTTGTCGCAAGATTGAGCAGCTGCGTGAAGAGAGCCACGACATTAAAGAAGATTACTCTAACTTGATTCGCACCCTGTCTTCGTAATCGGTTAGAATAACGGTATTCTAAGCAAATCATTTATTGAGCTGACAGCGTAAAGAGCCAAGCATGAAATTTACCATTGAACGTAGTCATTTAATCAAACCGCTACAGCAGGTTTCGGGCGCTTTAGGTGGCCGACCAACTCTGCCAATCTTGGGTAACCTACTTCTTAAAGTAGAAGAGAACGTATTGTCGATGACGGCAACCGATCTTGAAGTAGAGTTAGTAAGCAAAGTGACGCTAGAAGGTGATTTTGAAGCGGGCAGCATTACCGTTCCTTCTCGTAAGTTTCTCGATATCTGCCGTGGTTTACCGGACGATGCGATCATCACATTTGTATTAGAAGGTGATCGCGTACAAGTTCGCTCTGGTCGCAGCCGTTTCTCATTGGCAACACTTCCTGCGAACGATTTCCCTAATATTGAAGACTGGCAAAGCGAAGTGGAAGTATCACTGAGCCAAGCCGATCTACGTACGCTGATCGACAAAACTCAGTTCTCGATGGCGAATCAAGACGTTCGTTACTACCTCAACGGCATGTTGTTTGAAATTGACGGCACCACGTTACGCAGCGTGGCGACGGACGGCCACCGTATGGCGGTATCGCAAACTCAGCTAGGTGCAGACTTTGCGCAGAAGCAAATCATCGTGCCACGCAAAGGTGTGCAAGAATTAGTAAAGTTGATGGATGCGCCAGAGCAGCCTGTAGTACTTCAGATCGGTAGCTCCAATGTTCGTGCTGAGGTGAATAACTTTACTTTTACCTCTAAGTTGGTTGATGGTCGTTTCCCTGACTACCGCCGTGTATTGCCTCAGAGCACCAATAAGACCCTAATAGCAAGTTGTGACGAGTTGCGCCAAGCCTTCTCTCGTGCTGCGATTCTTTCCAACGAAAAATTCCGTGGCGTGCGTGTGAATCTGGCTGATACTGAAATGCGCATAACCGCGAATAACCCAGAACAAGAAGAAGCGGAAGAGATGCTTGATGTAACCTTTGAAGGTGACGCTATCGAAATCGGCTTTAACGTAAGCTATGTGCTTGATGTTCTGAACACGTTGCGTTGTGAAAATGTACGTGTGTCGATGTCGGATGCTAACGCTAGCGCGTTGATTGAAAATGCCGACGATGACAGTGCCATGTACGTGGTGATGCCAATTCGTCTATAAGCCAACTGAATGCCTCTTTCTCGTCTCATCATTCAGCAGTTTCGAAACATTAAAGCCTGTGATATTGAGTTATCAGCAGGCTTTAACTTTCTTATCGGGCCGAACGGCAGCGGTAAAACCAGTGTCTTAGAAGCGGTTTATCTGCTCGGGCATGGCCGCTCATTCAAGAGCTCTCTCACCGGACGAGTGATACAAAATGAGTGTGACGAACTGTTTGTTCATGGTCGTTTTTTGAACTCGGATCAATTTGAGCTACCTATCGGCATTAATAAGCAGCGTGATGGCTCAACAGAGGTTAAAATAGGCGGTCAATCTGGACAAAAATTAGCGCAGCTGGCACAAGTTCTGCCTCTGCAGTTGATACACCCAGAAGGGTTTGATTTACTGACAGATGGCCCTAAACATCGTCGTGCGTTTATTGATTGGGGCGTGTTTCATACCGAGCCCGCTTTTTATCAAGCATGGGGAAGGTTCAAGCGCCTGAACAAGCAGCGCAACGCGTTGTTGAAAACCGCCAATAGTTATCGTGAGCTCAGTTATTGGGATCAGGAAATGGCAGGATTGGCTGAAAACATCAGCCAATGGCGAGCAAGTTACATCGAGCAGATGAAAACTGTCGCAGAAACTATCTGTCAGACATTTTTGCCAGAATTTGAGATCCAATTGAAGTATTATCGTGGCTGGGATAAAGACACTCCATACCACGAGATACTAGAAAAGAATTTTGAGCGTGATCAGGCATTGGGATACACCTTTAGTGGCCCAAACAAAGCTGATTTGCGCATTAAAGTGAACGGAACGCCCGTTGAAGATGTTCTGTCACGCGGTCAATTAAAACTCATGGTGTGTGCATTGCGTGTAGCGCAAGGGCAACACCTGACAGAGATGGCCGGTAAACAATGCATTTACCTAATTGATGACTTCGCGTCGGAATTAGATAGCCAACGTCGCAAGCGTCTTGCTGACTGCTTAAAAGAGACGGGCGCACAAGTATTTGTAAGCTCTATCACTGAAAGCCAAATCGCCGATATGTTGGACGATAACGGTAAATTGTTTCATGTGGAACATGGCAGGATAGAGTCAAACTAGAAGAGAGAAACTCATGTCTGAAAATTACGATTCATCGAGTATTAAGGTACTGAAGGGTCTGGATGCGGTACGTAAGCGTCCAGGAATGTACATCGGCGATACGGACGACGGCACCGGCCTTCACCACATGGTTTTCGAGGTGGTGGATAACTCAATTGATGAAGCGTTGGCAGGTCACTGTAAAGACATCGTTGTGACAATTCATGAGGATAACTCGGTTTCCGTTAGCGATGATGGTCGTGGCATTCCAACAGAAATCCACTCAGAGGAAAATGTCTCTGCAGCAGAAGTAATCATGACGGTTCTTCACGCGGGTGGTAAGTTCGACGATAACTCATACAAAGTATCGGGTGGTCTTCACGGGGTAGGTGTTTCAGTAGTAAACGCACTATCAGAGAAAGTTGAGCTAACGATTCATCGTGGTGGCCATATCCATACGCAAACCTACCGACATGGTGAGCCTCAAGCGCCACTAGCCGTTGTGGGTGATACGGATAAAACCGGTACACAAATTCGTTTCTGGCCAAGTGCCGAAACGTTCTCTAACACTGAGTTCCACTATGACATTCTGGCGAAACGCCTGCGTGAACTGTCATTCCTGAACTCTGGTGTGTCGATCAAATTGGTTGATGAACGTGAAGCGGACAAACATGATCACTTCATGTATGAAGGTGGTATTCAAGCGTTCGTTGATCACCTAAACACCAACAAAACGCCAATCATCGAAAAAATCTTCCACTTTAACTCTGAGCGTGAAGACGGCATTTCAGTTGAAGTGGCGATGCAATGGAACGATGGTTTCCAAGAGAACATCTTCTGCTTTACCAACAATATCCCACAGCGTGATGGTGGTACTCACCTTGCTGGTTTCCGTGCTGCGCTAACACGTACATTGAACAGCTTTATGGATAAAGAAGGTTTCTCGAAGAAAGCGAAAACAGCGACTTCAGGCGACGATGCGCGTGAAGGTCTAACTGCGGTTGTTTCGGTGAAAGTGCCTGATCCTAAGTTCTCAAGCCAAACAAAAGACAAACTAGTTTCTTCTGAAGTGAAATCAGCTGTTGAGTCTGCAATGGGTGAAAAACTGTCTGAGTTCCTGATTGAGAACCCGACAGAAGCGAAGATGGTTTGTTCGAAAATCATCGATGCAGCACGTGCACGTGAAGCTGCGCGTAAAGCTCGTGAAATGACGCGCCGTAAAGGTGCACTAGACCTAGCTGGCCTTCCAGGTAAACTTGCAGACTGTCAGGAAAAAGACCCGGCACTCTCTGAACTATACATAGTGGAGGGTGATTCGGCAGGCGGCTCCGCAAAACAAGGCCGTAACCGTAAGAACCAAGCGATCCTACCGCTAAAAGGTAAGATTCTTAACGTAGAAAAAGCACGTTTCGACAAGATGCTATCTTCTCAAGAAGTAGCAACACTGATCACCGCACTAGGTTGTGGTATCGGTCGTGACGAGTACAACCCGGACAAGCTTCGTTACCACAACATCATCATCATGACCGATGCCGATGTCGATGGTTCGCACATCCGTACGCTACTGTTGACCTTCTTCTACCGTCAAATGCCAGAGCTTATCGAGCGTGGTTACGTGTACATCGCTCAGCCACCACTATACAAAGTGAAAAAAGGCAAACAAGAGCAGTACATCAAAGATGAAGAAGCGATGAACCAATACCAAGTATCATTAGCTCTGGATAATGCATCGCTACACGTAAACGCAGAAGCACCTGCACTGGCTGGTGAAGCACTAGAGAAGCTTGTTCAACAGTACAATGCGGGTATTAAACTGGCGGAACGTATGAGCCGTCGCTACCCAAGTGCTTTGGTAAACGAGTTGATTTACACTCCTCGCCTAACGCCAGAGCAATGCCATGACGCATCAGTTGTGGAAGCTTGGACGAAGCAGCTTATTGAACAGCTGAATGCGAAAGAAGTGGGTGCAAGCCAGTACAGCTACGAAGTTGAGCAGCACGAAGAGCTAGGCTTAAACTTGCCTAAGATTGTGGTTCGTACTCACGGCGTGACGCACGAACATGCAATTAGCATCGACTTCCTAAACTCGAAAGAGTACGGCAAGTTGGCTGATCTATCAGAAGCACTTGATGGACTTCTGGAAGAAGGCGCGTACATCAAACGTGGTGAGCGTACTATGCCAGTGGCAAACTTTGCAGAAGCGCTTGACTGGTTAGTGAAAGAGTCAATGCGTGGCTTAAGCCGTCAGCGCTACAAAGGTCTAGGTGAGATGAACCCAGACCAACTTTGGGAAACCACCATGGACCCAGAAACTCGTCGTATGATGCAGGTAACGATTGAAGATGCGGTAGGTGCAGATCAACTGTTCACTACGCTAATGGGTGACCAAGTAGAACCTCGTCGTAACTTCATCGAAGAGAACGCACTGAAAGTAGCGAACCTAGACGTATAACGACACTGTTCGTGATAGTAAAAAGCAGCGAGAAATCGCTGCTTTTTTTGTTGTACCACCAGCTAAAATCGCCACTTTCTGCTAAAGCGGATGTTTTTCTGGTACTAACTGCCAACAACCCGATCAAGCCTGCCATTTTATTTCTGTTTTCTTTTTTTCTCGCCATTTTGTTCGCTTGAGCGTTTTTGCTTTCTTTTTTCTGCTCGCTATAGTGCTGAAGAGCTGATGAATAAGGAGACTAAGAAAATGGTGATGACTTTCCTGAACTAAGCCGGAAGTGATGCACTTCCGGTTCAATGCACTGAATTTATTTGTAAGACAAGGCATTAAGAAGGAAATAATCATGTTTGAACGCTGGTTCTCAGCGTACTGCTTGGCGCTGCGAACTTGGTGGTTAACCAGTCGCTTTTTAACCTATCAATCACCACTAAGGTTGTTATCGCTATTTGAAATCTGCGAGCAACAAGCCCATTGCCGTAACCGAGCTCGTATTGCGGTTGGGGACACGGTTCGCTTAGTGGATGTTGAACGCGCCTATCAATATCGCATGACATTGGTCAGCTCGCGTAAGGGGCAACCCATGACAGGTATGCTCGCGGTCGATTCTTATTTGGGGTCTCGACTGTTAGGTCGAGCTAAAAATGATGCGCTCGAAGTGGAAATTTTTAATCAGCGACGCTGCTTTGTGATTACTGAAATTGTTCATCAATCGCAGCCACCAGCTCAGAAAATGCTGTGTGGTTGTCTGTTGTGCCAATAAATAGAGGTGAAGTCATGAGTAAGAAAGAAAAGAAACAACCGCAGTTGAGTCTAAAAGAAAAGCGCAAACTAAAGCAGGAAAAGGCGGCAGAAAAGGACGTTGTAAAAGCGCGTAAATCCTCCCGCAAGTAAAGTGTAGATTGAGCCCCCCAGAACGGCGGGCTTTTTATCACAGATCGCGAAGTGATGAGGAACTAAGCTGTTCAAGGGGATAGTGGATGCTTTAAAAATTTTTTATTTTTTCCCTTGAAAGTCATTTTTGACGACCTTATATCTAGTTACGAAGAGGGTGACTGGCTTGCTAGAGACTAGAAGACCAGCCCTCTGAAATCGCTAAAACGAGATCGCTCAGAAGAGGATATGGCGTTTTAGCACACAACTTAAACCTTTAGATTCAATATCATGTCTCCGAGCCAAACCAAGGCCAGTGGAATGATAAGAATCTCTTAGTTCGGCGTTGGTTTTTGCATAAACACGCCAGTAGGATGAAACTCATCTGAACTAAGACTATTGCTTAATTAAGAGGATAGATTTATGCGTAATGTAGATTTCTCACCACTATACCGTAATGCAATTGGCTTTGATCGTCTGCTAAACCTGATGGAAGCGAATACAGCGAAAAATACTTCTGGCGGTTACCCTCCATACAACATTGAGCAAAAAGACGAGCACAACTACCGTATTACTATGGCCGTTGCTGGCTTTGCTGAAGAACAGCTCGATCTGACTCAAAACGAAAACATGTTGATTGTGAAGGGCGAACGTAAAGCAGAAGAAGGCAAAAACTACGTTTACCAAGGTATTGCAGAACGTGATTTTGAACGTAAATTCCAGCTAGCGGATTACGTAAAAGTTGTCGGTGCATCAATGGAAAACGGTCTGCTTCATATCGATTTAGTTCGTGAAATCCCTGAAGCCATGCAACCACGTAAGATTGCTATCGGTGGTAACAACCTGATTGAGAACAACTAATCAGTTAACCACCCAGTTATAGAATGAGAAAGAGCGCCATATGGGCGCTCTTTTTAGTTTGGGGTTTTCAAATCCGCTATTTTAAAGCCGTAATTTCAAAGAGAAGAACGGCTGAGTTCAATCCATCTATTTACCTTCGCGGTAAGCCTTTTCCACTTCTTCAGCGATAATCGCAATGCCTTTTTGCATCATCTCATCATCTTGAACGTAGTTCATACGCAGGCATTGGTGCGCGTGATCCCACTCGTCTTGCTGACCAATAAAGAAATATTCACCAGGGACAATCAATACGCCACGCGCTTTCAAGCGTTGGTACAGTTCCATTGTTGTGATTGGCAGTTCATCAAACCATAACCACAAGAAGATAGCGCCTTCCGGCTTGTGGATGCGGAATCGCTCATCGGTAATTGCTTGTTGGAGCAGTTCAACCGCACGTTGTGATTTTTGCTTGTAGAACGGCTTAATCACCTCTGAACTCAGTTTAAGCAGATCACCTTTGCCAATTATATGGTTTGCCAGCGCTGGACCAACACTGCCCGGCGCTAGGCTGATGATGCCGTTCATATTGGTTAACGCTTGAGTGATTTCTTCACTCGCAATCACAATGCCACAACGCACACCTGGCAAGCCAAGTTTAGATAGGCTCATGCATAGGATGGTGTTTTCATTCCAGAACGGTTCGACATCTTCAAAGATGATGTTCGGGAAAGGTAGACCGTAGGCGTTATCGATGATCAGCGGGATGTTGTTCTCACGTGCTAGCTTGTCCAGCTTACGTACTTCTTCATCTGTCAGTACATTACCCGTTGGGTTAGTTGGGCGAGACGCGCAGATTGCCGCAACAGAGTCGTCGACGGCGAGTTGCTCAAAATCGACGTGGTATTTAAACAGGCCGTTATCTAACAGCTCGATTTCTGGGTGGTAAGAGATAAAGATATCTTCATCAATGCCAGCATCACCATAACCGATGTATTCAGGCGCGATAGGCAGTAGCACTTTCTTGTGCGAACCGTCTGGCTGTTTACCTGCCAACAAGTTGAACAAGTAGAAAAAGCCACTTTGGCTACCGTTAGTTAGGCTGATGTTTTTTTCGGAAATATCCCAGCCGTAAGTTTCACGGAATAACTGAGCTAGCGCTTTGACGAACGCGTCTTTACCCTGCGGGCCATCGTAGTTGGCGAGGGCGGCGACGAGCTCCCCACTGGCGAGCATTTCCTCACTGGCTTGGTGAAAGTAATCGAGCATGGCAGGAATGGCGGCAGGATTACCTCCACCGAGCATGATGGCACCTGGTGTGCGCAGGCCATCATTCAAATCGTCCATTAACTGCGTAATACCTGAATACTGATTAAATTTTTCACCAAACTTTGAGAACTGCATGCTGACTTATACCTAATTCATTGTGATTGCTTTGTGTATGTTTATGCCGATGTTTTATCGGCTTATCGAGTAATCCTTGACCTTACCTCAATGTGTAATTAACGCAAAGTGTGAATTAAGCCGAAAAAGAAAAAAGTGCGTCATCAGACCAGAGGAACGAGACAAAAGGGCAAAAAGAACAATAAAAAAGGGAAGCTTATGCTTCCCTTGCTGGTGGAAAGAGTGTGATTTACTCACCGGTGTAAACAATCAGCACCTTGTCGTCTTGGTATTGGCGTTCGAACGCGTAGTAACCTTCTTGATTGCGAGTGATGTGCTTACCTTGAGCAACCGCTGGGTGGCGTTTACGGAATTCACCCAACTTTTGCCAATGTTGCAGCAGATCTTCACGCTCGCCATGAATCTTATCCCATGGCATATCTGAGCGTGTGCCTTGGTGGGCGTCTGAACCAGTAATGCCAAAATCACGAGCTATCTCATCACCGTAATAGATCTGTACTGCACCGGGAGCCAGCATCAGTGCATTCGCTGCACGTGCTTGGTCATCAAAGCTGCGGCTGCGCGCTGACCAAAACAGCTGTGTATCGTGTGAAGACAGGTAGCTCAACACGTTGAACTCAGGATCGGTATTGATGCGTTCTGCATAGCGGCGGTAATCATTATCAAGTTGAGCGAAACACTTCAGCGCTTTTGGTGCTACGTCAGATTGGAACTCGAAGTTGATGATGGAATCGAAGCCGTTATCGAAATACGGGCTTTTCACCACGCTGTGTGCCCACACTTCACCCGTCATCCAGAAAGGTAAGTCATCCAAGGCTTTGTCCGGGTTGTTTTGCTTCCACTGGGCAAGCGCTTGGGTGGTGCTGGCTTTCAGCTCTGCCCACGCTTCCATTTCAACGTGTTTTGCGGTGTCGACACGGAAGCCGTCAATGCCGTAGTCACGTACCCAATCGGATAACCAGGTAATCAGGTGTTCACGTGGGGTTTGCAGCTCATCTTGCGCATTGGTGTCTTTATTGCGGAAGAAGTTTGGTAATCCGGTTTTCTGAGTCGATTCGGTTT
>NZ_JADDYG010000481.1:67278-67556 GCF_015163535.1 Vibrio sp. OPT46
CTATCACCGTATTTGATGTAGTCGTTGAAGCTGTGCCAGCTTTGTCCTGATTTTGGCTGCCAGTCGGTCCATTTTTCACCAAGGACTTGTTTGGCTTCTTGGTCATCAAGGTAAAGCTGACCAAAGCCGAATTCCTGCATGTCTGCTAATGTCGCATAACCTGTGTGGTTCATGACTACATCCCAAATCACGCGGATACCTTTCTTGTGGGCGGTATCGACGAAGGTTCTGAGTTCATCTTCGGTACCCATGTTGGCATCAAGCTTGGTCCAGTCTTG
>NZ_JADDYG010000481.1:67624-75620 GCF_015163535.1 Vibrio sp. OPT46
ATGGTAGTAGCCGTGGTAGCCGTAGTGCTTAAAGTCGCCTTTATCGCCGCCGCCAACCCAGCCGTGGATTTGTTCCAGTGGTGAGGTTATCCAGATAGCATTCACACCAAGTGATTCGATGTAATCGAGTTTTTTCGTCAGACCCGCTAAGTCACCACCGTGGAAGGTACCAATCTCATATTTTCCGTCTTTACTGCGACCGTAGCTGTTGTCGTTGTCAGGGTTGCCATTGTAGAAGCGGTCAGTCATGACGAAGTACACTGTTGCGTTATCCCAGCTGAACGGTTTGTCGGCTTGCTGTTCAACTTCTTCTAGCAGCAATAGACCTTGGCTCATAGGACCCGGTTGCATGGTGACGCTGCCATTGGCGACAGTGGTTTCTTGTTCGGTTAAGGCATCACGAACGACAGCGCCATCATTAAAGGTTTGAGCAACGTTGATGGTTTTTGGCGTGTCAGTTGCGACAGGGCAAGAGTAGGTGATGTCCTGACTTTGTTTTGGTTTAATTTTTACCGTCAGTTCGTTGGTGGTTGGATTGAGCGTAAATTGATAGGTATTGGCTTTGAAGATACGCAGCGGCATTTGTGCATCAGTGGCGCAATTATCCATTTTTAATGGACGATTGAACTTAATGCGATCTTCTTCTGCTAGGGCAAAGCTACTTCCACAGCTTTGATTACTGTCGGCAATGGTAAAGGTGTAGCTGCCTTTTTCGAGTTTTTGCTCGGCGACAAGTAAGCCCTGTGAGTTTTCCTCAAAAACAGCGGTATCATCACCAACGCTTAATACGATGGCATTTTCTGGAATCTGGCTGCAGGCGCTCAGTAGACCGATAGAGAGTGCGAGAATTGTTTTTTTCATTGTGTCCTTCCCCCGAATAAACAGTCCAGTTATAGCAAAACTGTGCCTCTACAATCCGAGCTCTATACCAACAAGTTAAACGCGTCTCACCCTACAAATTTTAGTCTTGTTCACAAAATGAATAATAAGCGTCACCCTCATCGGTTTGAAGGCAACAAAAAAGGGAAGCATCTGCTTCCCTTTTACTTATTTCTTAATCACTTCGAAGAGTAATGAATTACTTTTGAAGCAAAGAAATGTCTGCGATCTGTAGGAACAGGTTACGCAGGTTGTTCAGTAGTGTCAGACGGTTCTTCTTAAGTGCTTCGTCGTCTGCCATTACCATTACGTTATCAAAGAACGCATCAACTGGTTCACGTAGGTCAGCTAGCTTGCTTAGGGCTTCTTGGTAGTTACCTGTAGCAAATGCTGGCTCTAGCGCTTCAGTCATTACTTCAACGCTTTCTGCTAGTGCTTTCTCTGCGTCTTCTTGTAGAAGTGCTAGGTCGATGTCTGCTGCTAGTTCGCCGTCGAATTTCGCTAGGATATTACCTACACGTTTGTTCGCTGCTGCTAGAGACTCTGCTGCTTCTAGTTCACGGAAGTGAGAAACCGCTTTAACTCGTTGGTCGAAGTCTGCTGGTTTCGTCGGACGACGAGCTAGAACCGCTTGAATGATGTCTACGCTGAAGCCTTCGTCTTGGTACCAAGCACGGAAACGACCAAGCATAAACTCGATAACGTCTTGTTCAACGTTGTCGTTGGTTAGGCGGTCGCCGAACAGTGACTTCGCTTTCGCTACTAGGTCAACAAGATCTAGGTTGTAGCCGTATTCAACGATGATACGTAGTACACCTAGAGATGCGCGGCGTAGTGCGAATGGATCGCTGCCTTTAGGCGCTTGACCAATACCGAAGATACCTACGATAGTGTCTAGCTTGTCTGCCATTGCAACTGCAGTTGAAACACCGTTTGATGGCAGTTCATCACCTGCGAAACGAGGCATGTATTGCTCGTTCAGTGCTACTGCAACTTCTTCTGCTTCACCGTCGTGGCGAGCGTAGTGCATACCCATAACGCCTTGAGTATCCGTGAATTCGAATACCATTGAGGTCATTAGGTCACATTTTGCTAGTAGACCAGCACGCTTTGACTTCTCAACGTCAGCACCGATTTGCTCAGCAATGTAGCCAGCAAGTTCAGTGATGCGGTCTGTTTTGTCTTTGATCGTACCCAGTTGCTTTTGGAAGATCGCTTGTTCTAGTTCTGGCAGACGGTCGATAAGCGGACGCTTACGGTCTGTGTTGAAGAAGAATTCTGCGTCAGCAAGACGAGGACGAACCACTTTCTCGTTACCTTCGATTACGTAACGAGGCTCTTTTGATTCGATGTTCGATACGAAGATGAAGTTAGGTAGTAGCTTCTTGTTTTCATCGTAGACAGGGAAGTACTTCTGGTCACCCTTCATGGTGTAAACCAACGCTTCAGAAGGCACTTTTAGGAACTCTTCTTCAAACTTCGCTGTTAGTACTACTGGCCATTCAACCAGAGACGTTACTTCTTCTACTAGGTCATCTTCTAGATCAGCGATACCGCCAACCGCTGCTGCCGCTTTTTGTGCGTCAGCTAGGATGATTGCTTTACGCGCTTCGTAATCTGCCATTACTTTACCGCGCTCTTCTAGAATCGCAGGGTATTGCTCAGCAGAATCGATAGTGAACTCTTGCTCACCCATGAAGCGGTGACCACGGATAGTGCGGTCTGAAGCGACACCAAGGATCTCGCCTTCGATTAGGTCGCTGCCCATTAGCATGGTTAGCGTCTTAACTGGACGGATAAATTGAGTCGTTTTGTTGCCCCAACGCATTGGTTTTGCGATAGGTAGGTTTGCTAGTGCTTTCGCTGCAAGTTCAACTACGATCTCAGACGTTGGCTGACCTTTCACTTCTTGTTTGAACAGTAGCCATTCACCTTTGTCTGTTACCATGCGCTCTGCTTGGTCAACCGTGATGCCACAACCGCGTGCCCAGCCTTGAGCCGCTTTTGTTGGGTTGCCTTCCGCGTCAAATGCTGCAGAAACCGCAGGACCACGCTTCTCAACAACTTTGTCAGACTGGCTGTCTGCTAGTGCTGCCACTTTAAGTGCAAGACGACGAGGTGCCGCGAACCATTTCACGCCTTCGTGAGCAAGCTCAGCGCCTTTTAGTTCTGCTTCGAAGTTTGCTGCGAATGCTTCAGCTAGAGTGCGAAGTTGCGTTGGTGGTAGCTCTTCTGTACCTAGCTCGATTAGAAATTCTTTTGCCATGTTACTCTACCCCTTACGCTTGTTCTTTCTTACACATTGGGAAGCCAAGAGCTTCACGCGATGCGTAGTATGCTTCTGCAACTGCTTTCGTCAGGTTGCGGATGCGTAGGATGTAACGTTGGCGTTCAGTTACTGAGATCGCTTTACGTGCGTCTAGTAGGTTGAATGCGTGACCCGCTTTTAGAATGCGCTCGTAAGCAGGTAGTGGCAGTGGCTTTTCAAGCTCAAGCAGCTCTTTACACTCTTTTTCACACTGTTCGAAGAAGCCAAATAGGAATTCAACGTCTGCGTGCTCGAAGTTGTAAGTTGATTGCTCTACTTCGTTTTGGTGGAAGATGTCACCGTAAGTCACTTTGCTGCCGTCTGGTGCGATGTTCCAAACTAGGTCGTAAACAGAGTCTACTTCTTGGATGTACATTGCTAGACGTTCGATACCGTAAGTGATCTCACCAGTTACTGGCTTACACTCAAGACCACCAACTTGCTGGAAGTAAGTAAACTGAGTCACTTCCATGCCGTTTAGCCAAACTTCCCAGCCCAGACCCCATGCGCCTAGTGTTGGGTTTTCCCAGTTATCTTCTACGAAACGGATGTCGTGTACAAGAGGGTCAATACCAAGAACTTCAAGGGAGCCAAGGTACAACTCTTGAATATTGTCAGGCGATGGTTTTAGCGCTACTTGGAATTGGTAGTAGTGCTGAAGACGGTTAGGGTTTTCACCGTAACGGCCATCAGTAGGACGACGTGAAGGTTGTACGTAAGCTGTCGACATTGGCTCTGGGCCAAGCGCTCGTAGACAGGTCATTGGGTGAGAGGTACCCGCACCCACTTCCATATCTAGCGGTTGAACAATGGTACAACCATTTTGAGCCCAATAATCCTGCAGCGCGAGGATCATTCCCTGGAAGGTTTTGATATCGTATTTTTGCATAAGTCAGGTTCGCGCGATTCTCTTGTTACTCGTTAATTCGTCATCTATGCCGAGTTTTTCAACTCTAACAACGGCGATAAAGAGTAATTACGGTTGAATAAATTAACAATCTAGTATAACCAGATATTGAGCATGGGAGTAGAGCTAATCTTGATTAATTCGTGGGCGATTTTCTCCTTTAATGAATTTTTACCGCGTTATCTGCTGTATTTTTCCTAAAAGGGAGTTTTTGCCTGCTTTGGCTCTTGAGAAGCGCAACAAAGGTGGCTAGAATTGCGCCTGTCTTTGGGGAGTAGCTTACCTGATGAAGTTTCTGTTTCATCTGGTTCGTCCGTCAACATAATTGGTGCAAAATCACCATGGCGTTCGAGACTTGAAGCCTTTCAAGTTTAGCAAGACCTTAGACAAATCATCACGAACCGGGGTAGGGGCGTGAGGTTTGTCTTCGGTTAAAAATAATAATCCCTGCCCCAATGAGCATGTCGTGAGCGTTTTAGCTATTTCAATTACTACTGTAGCGTTAGCAGAAATTGGCGATAAGACCCAATTGCTATCTCTATTACTCGCAAGTCGTTACCGAAAACCAATCCCAATTATTGCAGCAATCTTTTTGGCAACTATTGCCAACCACGCTTTGGCTGCATGGTTAGGTGTGGTTGTCGCAGACTATCTATCACCTGAGATTTTAAAGTGGGTGCTGGTGGTCAGTTTTGTCGCGATGGCGGCTTGGGTTCTGATCCCGGACAAACTGGATGATGACGAACAGATTTCTAATCGAGGCCCATTTATTGCCAGCTTTATCGCGTTCTTCGTTGCGGAGATAGGCGATAAAACTCAGATCGCCACTTCCATCTTAGGGGCGCAATACGCGGATGCGTTAAGTTTGGTGATTATCGGTACCACAATCGGTATGCTGCTGGCGAATGTTCCTGTGGTCCTGATTGGTAAATTGTCGGCCGACAAGATGCCTTTAGGGCTGATCCGTAAAATCACCGCATTTTTGTTTATTGCTCTGGCAATAGGGGCTGCACTGTTCTGATTTTTTGCACGTGAAATGATGTGAGTTATCAATCATTAGTGGCGTGCTGCGCGAGTTCAAACTCTGACTCTAAATCGTTCCGTTGCGTGACGGATGACATATAAGTGTCATACTTGTCATGGTAGTTTAATGGTGTGAATGATAGCGAGAGGGCAAGTTTATGCTTACACGTTACATGGGGATGTCCCCGAAGAGTCAGAGTTATTTATTCACTTTTGGTTTAGCGCTGTGTTTACTAGCGATGGTGCTAACTGATATGTGGTTACCGATTGTAGCAGGATCGTTCGTTCTTACTGGATTGACAGTAGAAGCGTGGATTCGTGTCGCTCACATCATTCCTATGCATGAAGAGATGCGGGCAATGAAGAAACAACTTAACAAGCTCCAATCAGAAGTTCGCACACTCGAATACGACGAATAAACAAACGGCAGCCAATATAGGCTGCCGTTTTTAGTTCGACCAGATTATTCCAATCCTTTCTTGATCAGGTACTGATACGGAACTTGCTCCGTTTGCGCCGCAACTAATTGGTGGTCCATAAAGCGGCAGAAACTCGGAATGTCTCGAGTCGTGGATGGATCGTCTGCTTTGACCAGCAAAATCTCACCATCTTGCATGTTGCGAATTGTCTTCCTGACCATCATCACTGGCTCTGGGCAGCGCAGTCCTTCCGCCTCTAATGTCTTGTTTGCCAGTTCAGGATTAAAGCTCATAGTGTGATTCTCGTAACTAACTGAACGTTGAATTTTACTTTCGTTGAAAAAATATTCAATAACCACTTGGCAAACCGAATTTTTTGTTTTACCTTAAATTAACAATTTGGTAACAACTGGCAGGGGAGAGGCAATGTTAACAGCGTTAGACAGACTTACGATTTACTCAGTGCTGTGTTTTATCTCGTTTTGTGCATTGGTACTCAGGACGCCAGCTGACACCTCTTTGACGCCTCTAGTAGGCATGGTTGCCACTATTATTGGGATTTGGATCGAGATGCGCAGATGGTCTGGCGCATCTGAGCAAGAAAATTAGCGCTTCTTGCTTGGATCAGAATGCTTTTAATAACGCTCACCTATTTTTACCGACACTTCATTCCGACACTATCCCCATTTTTCTTGGGCTTTCCCGCTGAAAGGCGGGATTTTTTTTGCCTAAAGAGTACAATTTACCCAAACACATACAAAATAAGTGGCTAATTCGTGGAACTGGAAGATATCTATCGCCGAGATTTAAATTTACTGGTTGCGTTGCGAGTACTGATAGAAGAAAACAGTGTCAGTAAGGCGGCAACACGTCTGAACTTGAGTCAATCGGCAATGAGTCGTGTGCTTGGTCGTCTACGTGACTTGTTGGGAGACCCGCTGTTTACTCGTCAGGGACAGCATTTGATCCCAACTCAGAAAGCGTTAGAGATCGATCGCTCATTGGGCGAGCCATTAGAGTCTTTACGTCAGTTGTTATCTCCGGTTGAGTTTGACCCATTGCAATGCGTACAGACTTTCAACATCGTGACCACCGATTATGCCATGCAAACGATATTACCGTTCGCTTTGCCGAGAATTTACCAAGAAGCGCCAAACGTGTCTTTCAACTTCTTACCACTGCAACACGACCGTTTATCAGATCAGCTCACTTATGAAGGTGCAGACTTAGCGATTTGTCGCCCGACAGGCCCGGTGGAGCCTCTACGCAGTGAAGTGTTGGGGCGAGTGGGGGTGCTGTGTATGCTTTCAAAACAGCATCCATTAGCGAATAAAGAAATGAGCTTGGATGATTATCTGAGTCATCCACATGCCATGATCGCCATCAGTGATGGTGTTAAGGCACTGATCGAACAAGCTTTGATGGAGAAACCTAAGCGTAAAATGGTTCTGCGGGCTTATCATTTAGAAGCCGCATTGGCGATCATGGATACCTTGCCAATTATCATCACAGTACCAGCGGATTTGGCGTATCTGGTTGCCGAGCGTTATGACTTGGTGGTGAAACCATTACCATTCCAATTCACGCCGTTTGAATACTCGATGATTTGGCATGCGCGTTGCGAACATTCTCCCGCTCAAGAATGGTTAAGAACGATTGTGCGTGAAGAGTGTAGCCGTCTGATAGCTAAACGTATCGAAGATATGGGACTGAACTGCTAACAAAAAAGAGCCAGCAATGCCGGCTCTTCGTCTATTTACACTGAGTCAGTATTTATAGCTTGATAACCACACGACCCGTTACTTGACCGTTGGTGATGTCTTCTGCATATTTCGGTGCTTCAGCAAGAGCAACTTCAGTACACGCTTGCTCGAAGTAGCTGTCTGGTAGTAGCTCTACCAGCTTTTCCCATGCAGCGATACGTTTCTCTGTTGGGCACATTACTGAGTCCACACCTTGTAGGCGAACATTACGTAGGATGAACGGCATCACTGTGGTTGGTAGATCAAAACCACCAGCAAGACCACAAGCTGCGACTGCACTGTTGTAATCCATTTGCGCCAATACTTTTGCTAGTACTTTGCTGCCTACAGTATCAACCGCACCTGCCCATACTTGCTTTTCAAGTGGACGTGCTGGTTCTTCAAATTCAGTACGGTCGATGATGCGGCTAGCACCTAGTTTTTCAAGTAGCGGGCCGTTTTTCTCTACACGACCTGTCACTGCAGCAACTTTGTAGCCAAGCTGTGCTAGAAGCGTTACTGCTACTGAGCCTACACCGCCACTTGCGCCAGTTACTAGGATTTCGCCATTTTCAGGTTTGATGCCTGCATCAAGCAGTGCTTGAACACACAGCATACCAGTGAAGCCAGCAGTACCAACCATCATTGCTTTCTTGCTGTCTAGACCTTTTGGTAGTGGTACTAGCCAATCTGCTTTTAGACGAGCACGCTGAGACAT
>NZ_JADDYG010000481.1:75665-76202 GCF_015163535.1 Vibrio sp. OPT46
CCACCCCAGTGGTTTTCACCCACGCCCCAGCCAGTAAGGACAACTTTGTCACCAGCTTGGTAGCGGTCGTCTTCTGAGCTTACTACCGTACCTGCTAAGTCAATACCTGGCACCATCGGGAAGTTACGGATGATTTTACCTTTACCTGTGATCGCAAGGCCGTCTTTGTAGTTTAACGATGAGTAATCAACGTCAATCAGAACGTCGCCTTCAGGCAGTTGTGTTTCATCGATTTGCTCGATGTTAGCGATAGTACGTTTGTCTTCTTGATTTAGAACTAGAGCATTAAACATAAGGTTCTCCGATTGTGCGGTAGCATGACTCTGGGTCACATGCAGCAAGATATCAACTGGTCTAAGTGTATGTCTTCTTTGTCTATGAATAAAATGAAACTTGAGCATTTAATGTATGCTCTTCATGCATGTTTGATGTAAAACAAAAAGGGCGACATCAATTGTCGCCCTTAAGTGTAATACTAAAAATTTTAGTACTAGTTCATTTGCTTATGATTGTTGGCTCGATCACTACAACAACGTC